>JAYEHB010000457.1:0-18656 GCA_034659375.1 Thermodesulfobacteriota bacterium | reverse complement strand
AACCTATGCCCACAGTCAAGGGTTTTATGTACTGTATCAAAACGGTGAGGGGGTTGATGTCAGCAAACCGGAAGGGTTCAATCCCAGAGTGTGGTAAAAACAGAGGAAGGGAAATGGGGACAGGGGGGAATTTCCTCCGGTGTCTTTTGTTTTTTTGAAAAATCTAAAGTACACCAAATGGGTGGCTGCTCACAGTCTTTTTTTTAAAAAAAAATTTTTGTACTTCAAAAACACATTTTAATTTCATGAAGTGTAAAGCGGGAAATGAAGGATGCCAAAATAAGAATTAAAAACCTGATCAGGACAAGGAGGAGATCATGGAGAGAAAAAGAGCTGCTTTTGCAGGTTCCTGGTATCCTGAAAAAGCAAATGAGTGCGAGAATGAGATAAAAGGATTTCTTACTGAAAAAAAAGGGCCTTTAAAAGGGAATTTTAAGGCAGGGATTGTTCCCCATGCAGGATGGTATTTTTCAGGTTCCATTGCATGCAGGGTTATTGCATCAATGCAGGCTGAAAAAGTGGATGTTGTTGTTATCTTTGGCATGCACATGCATAAAGGGTCAATGCCGTGTGTTATGACAAAAGGTGCATGGGAGACTCCCTTTGGAGATCTTTTGATCCATAATCAGCTTGCTTTAAAGCTTGCTGAAAAAAATCATATGAAAACAGAGACTCCTTCCTCCTTTCCCAGGGAGAACACAATTGAACTTCAGCTGCCCTTTATAAATTATTTTTTCCCAGGGGTATCCATTGTTCCTGTTGGACTTCCTCCTTCTTCTCTTGCAGCAGAAATTGGAAAATCAGCAGTTGAGGCGGCCAAAGAGCTGGGTCTGAATATTATTGTTATAGGTTCTACTGACCTTACCCATTATGGAGCAAATTTTGGATTTGTTCCTGCAGGCAGTGGTGAAAAAGCCCATGAATGGGTCAGAAATGAGAATGATAAAAAGGCTGTTAATGCAATCCTTGATATGGATGAATCCAGGATAATTGCAGAGGGGAGTAAAAATCATAATCTCTGCTGTGCAGGTGCAGTTGCCGCTGCTGTGGCAGGTGCAAAACAAATGGGCGCAGTCAGAGCTGTCAAGCTTGACTACGCCACAAGTTATGAAAAAAATCCAGGAGACAGTTTTGTCGGGTATTGCGGAATCCTTTTTGAAAAATAGTTGGTAAAACAACCCGAATATTTACAATGTTTGAAGCATAAGCCGAATATTTACAAATAGTTATTACCTGTTAACAGTTTGATCCTGAATTTTTGCTACAGCCCTGCGTATTCTCTCAACAGTTTTTTTCTGTCCCAGGGCAAGGATCATTTCAAATATTCCAGGGCTGACGCTTGTGCCGGTGAGGGCGACTCTGACTGGCTGGGCAATTTTGCCGAATTTCAATTCTGCCTCTTCCATTACTTTTTTAAAAGCATCTTCTAAGGTTTTTTCGGTAAAAATTTCCAAAGCTTCAATATAGTCTGCAGATTTTGTCAGAGGCTCAATGCCTGCAGGTTTGAGGAACTTTTTTGCTGCTTTTTCATCAAACTCAATCTCTTCCTGAAAATAGAAAAGTGCACTTTCTGCCATTTCAACAAGGGTTTTGCTCCTTGGCTGAAGTGTTGTTACTGCCAGCTGCAATGATTCATTGTTTTCAACCTTTATTCCCTTTAACTCAAGAAATGGAAGCAGAGCCCCGGCAATCTCTGCAGGATCTTTTGACTGGATATGTTTTGAGTTCAGGGCATTGAGCTTTTCAATGTCAAACATTGAAGGTGATTTTCCAAGATTGTCCATGGTGAATTTTTCAATAAGATCCTCTCTTGTGAAAAATTCCTGGTCTCCAAAGGACCAGCCAAGTCTTACAAGATAGTTCAGCATGGCATCGGGCAGATATCCCATATCCCTGTATTCACTTACCGACATGGCTCCGTGGCGCTTGCTCAGCCTTGTTTTATCTGATCCAAGAACCATGGGAACATGGCCAAAAACAGGAAGTTTGGCTCCAAAGGCTTTATAGAGCAGAATCTGTTTTGGTGTGTTCACAAGATGGTCATCGCCTCTAAGTATTGTATTTATCCCCATGGTAAGATCATCAACCACAACAGCCAGATTATAGGTGGGGCTGTTGTCACTTCTCTGGATTATGAAATCATCAATTTCACTGTTCTGAAAAGAAATTGAACCTTTGACAGCATCATCAACAACAGTGGCTCCCATAATTGGAGTTTTAAGCCTTACAACCATGTTGTCAGTTTTTTTTAAGGCAAGCTCCCGGCATCTGTTGTTGTACATGGGTTTTTTCCCAAGGGCTTTTGCCTCTTCCCTCATGGTATTGACTTCTTCCTGGCTGCAGCTGCAATAGTATGCATGGCCCGACTTAACAAGTTTTTCTATGTATTCTTTGTAGATATCATATCTTCTGGTCTGAAAAAAAGGTCCTTCATCCCAGTCAATTCCAAGCCATTCCAATGATTCAAAAATTGCATCAACAGACTCTTTGGTGGAACGTACTTTATCTGTATCTTCAATTCTTAAAACAAATTTTCCATTGGTTTTTCTGGCGTAAAGCCAGTTGAAAAGTGCTGTTCTGGCTCCGCCAATGTGAAGATACCCTGTGGGACTGGGTGGAAATCTGGTAACAATTGTATCCATGTTTTGTTCCTTAATATTAATGAGCAACTGACATTGTTCACTGTTTTTTTAGTTTTAAAAAAAACACGTTCCAGGAGCGGTCTTTTTAACTTGATAGTATAAAAAGTTCGCCCAAAGGGTCTAAATTCAAGTTTTTCAAATTTAATGTAATAAACTCAACTTTCTGGATTGTGCATGTCAAGGCCTTGCGTCGCTGCATGGGGTTTTGAGACTTTAACCGGTAAAATTAAGGTCAGAAAGTTGAGTAATAAACAGATAAGTATATAATGAAATATTGGGAAAATCAAGATTATTCAGATTTTCCTGGATAATACAATCCAAAAGGAAATTTGAAGTGCTTGGCCGAATAATTATAAAGGGTAATTTTTCAGATTCAAAATTTTAAGCGAATAATAGTCTCAACTCATATTTTTTTGACTTGCCCAGGATTAACTTGACAAAAATTAGTTTTTTAGCCTATTCTTATTTTTTTGTCCGTTTGAGATCACAGAACTTGTATTATCAGGAAAAGGAATATGTCTTTTACAAATTATGAACTGCAGCTTGCCAATAACTTTGTCCAGCATACTGGCTGCAATATTTTTCTAACAGGTAAAGCCGGTACCGGCAAAACAACCTTTCTTCATAATCTGCATAAAAATACGGCAAAGAGGATGATTATCACTGCTCCCACTGGTGTTGCGGCAATCAATGCCGGCGGGGTTACACTTCATTCTTTTTTTCAGCTGCCCTTTGGTCCATTTGTACCGGGAAGCGAGACATATGAGCACAATAAGAAACGTCAGTTCAGGTTCAGCAGGGAAAAAAAGCAGATTATAAAAAGTCTTGATTTGCTTGTAATAGATGAAATAAGTATGGTTCGCTCTGATGTGCTTGATGCGGTGGATGCTGTTTTACGTCGCCACCGCCGTAATAATCTGCCCTTTGGCGGTGTTCAGCTTCTTATGATCGGCGACCTGCATCAGCTCTCACCAATAGCCAGGGATGATGAATGGCAAATTTTGCAGCAATATTATGAATCTGTTTATTTCTTCAGCAGTAAGGCCCTTGATAGTAGTAACCTGGTTACCATTAAGTTAAAGCATATTTATCGTCAGTCAGATGTCCGTTTTATCAAGCTCCTTAACAGGGTGCGTGATAACCGGCTTGATCAATCCACCCTGGCTGATCTTAACCAGCGTTACATTGAAAATTTTGCACCTGACGAGGATCTTGGTTATATTACACTGACAACCCATAACAACAGTGCCGCAGCCATCAATCAGACCAGACTCTCTGCCCTGAAACAAAAGGAATACTGTTTTAAAGCTGACATTTCAGGAGACTTTCCTGAATATATCTATCCTACTCCAGCCAACCTTCTGGTCAAAGAGGGAGCCCAGGTGATGTTTGTACGCAATGATTCCTCTGGTGAAAAGCTCTATTTTAATGGTAAAATCGGTAAAATAACCACAATCTCAAATAAAAGTATCAGGGTTCGCTGCCCTGGAGATCAAAAGGAAATCGTTGTTGAACCCGTTAACTGGGAAAATATTAAATACACTGTAAACGAAAAAACCAGGGAAATAGAAGAGGATGTAATAGGTAAGTTCAATCAATATCCATTAAAACTTGCCTGGGCCATCACCATTCACAAGAGTCAGGGACTGACCTTTGAAAAGGCTGTTATCGATGCAAAATCAGCCTTTGCCCATGGTCAGGTTTACGTAGCCCTGAGCCGTTGCAAAACCTTTGAAGGCATGGTGCTTAGTTCCCCCATTTCGTCCCAGGGAGTTCAAACTGACAATGAAGTGCTTCTCTTTGATGAAAAAGCAAGTACAAATCCGCCCTCCGAAAACCAGCTTCAGTCTGCCAAAATCAGCTATCAGCAGCAAATTCTGCTAGATTGTTTTGATTTTCAATTGCTGCGCAATCGGCTCAACTATTTTGTCCGGCTTTTGCTGGGTAACGCCAGGGTAGTACAGATTTCAGGTGTTGCCGATATTTGCCAGCTGGAAAAAACGGCCATAAAAGATATATTTGTTGTCAGTGAAAATTTTAAACGTCAATTACGCACAATTTTTGCAGATGGAAACCTGCCGGAGTCCGATTCGGTCATTTTGGAACGGATCAGCAAAGCGTCAGCATGGTTTCAGGAAAAGTTTGCCACAGTTTTTGGAGAGCCCATGCAAACATTACGCATTGAAACAGATAATACTGAACTTAGAAAAAAAATCGGTAATGTCTTAAATAATCTTAAAAAAGAGATTGCCATAAAGGTCTCTGGAGTACAATGCTGTGAAAAAGAATTTTCACCTTCTATTTATCTCCACGCTGTTTCAGCGGCGGAAATGGACTTTACCCCGGTAAAAGAAAAAAAATATCAGCCCGCAGGCTGCACAGAATCAGACGTTGACCATCCTGAGCTCTTTCAGAACCTGAAGGCGTGGCGTTCCCGCAAGGCCCATGAGAAAAAGATTGCCCATTTTCAGATTTTACATCAACGGGTATTGATAGAGATTGTGGTATTCCTGCCGGACAATATCAGTGCTCTAAAGAAGATAAATGGGGTTGGCAGCAAAACCATTGAAAAATACGGTGAAGAAATTGTGGAACTGGTTCTGGCCTATCGCAAAAAACACGGTATAGATAAGGTCGTACCGGCGGAGCCAAAAAATACACCGGTAAAAAAAGAGGAATCCCTTTCCAGTACAAAACAGACAAGTTTTGATATGTTCAATAACGGATTGACCATTGCCGGCATTGCAAAAGAAAGAGGTCTGGTACAATCAACCATTGAAGGGCATCTATCTTTTTTTGTGGAAAAAGGTGAATTAGATATCAACAGGCTGCTTTCACCTGAAAAACAAAAGGCCATTGAAAAGGAACTTGCTATACCACACAATAATTCCCTCAGTGAAATAAAAAAGGCCCTGGGAGACGACTACTCCTATGGCGAAATCAGGATGATGCTGGCCCTTCAGAAACATCTGGCTTTGAAATAAGGCAACACTGGACGACATTATCAAAATGATCCAGAAACATATTTTAACTCCAAACGAGAAAATAAGACTTAACCACAGAGACGTCTGTGAAAATAAGGAGCGGATTTCTCAAAATTCAGGCTTTTAAATTCAAATATAGTAGTCCCAGCATGACTTGATGCCGATTTTATTCATGCTTTCAGCGGAACTTAACCGTGCGAGCAGTAACTTTATGTATCAGGTCATTCAAGGATATCTATAGTTGAAAAATTTATGTGTCAGTCATGAGTCTGCCATTATTTTCTTGACAAATATCAATATCTACTCTAAATATATGTGTTTATATGTAAATCGTGTTGTTGATATATGATTAAATAAATTAGATAGTTAGGAGAGAATAAAATGGCAGTGCCAAAGCAGAAAAGCTCAAAGAGCAGGGGAAGAAAACGTCGTACACATCAGAACGTAACAGCCCCGACTATTACCATTTGTCCCGAATGTCAGGAAGCAAAACTCCCCCATGCTGCATGTCCTGAGTGTGGAGCATACCGTGGAATAAATGTACTTGCAAAGGATGATGATAAATAGAGTCCAGAGGAAAACCGGAATTTTTTGTTAGAATCAGAAGACACTAAAGATTTTAGTTAGAGAAATACGTCAAGTGTTTTTGATGATTAACTCAACTTTCTGGATTGTACATGTCAAGGCCTGGGTGCTGCGTGGGGTTTTGACACTTTGACCGGTAAAATTAAGGTCAGAAAGTTGAGTGATTAAAATATGTGTGTGCCACAGATGCTGGCGAAAAAGATGGTTTTGTTCAGGCATTAAATAGTCTGATAAGGAGATACCGCTTACATATGACTGTTGAGATAAAGGTTAAAAAAATAATAGCAGAAAAGCTTGCTGGTGTTGATATCGAGGATGTTCTGCCTGAATCCTCGCTTGTTGATGATCTTGGGGCTGATTCCCTGGCACTTGTTGAACTTGTGATGTCCATGGAAGAGGTGTTTGATATTGACATTGATGATGATGCTGCTGAATTGCTGGTAACTGTCAGAGATGCCATTGATTATATCAAGTCAAAAACATAATGTAAACGTTCAAAGGGCACTGCACCTTGTGCAGTCGGGCATTTGAAGTACATAAGTACGCCTGTATTCCCGGGCATTGCATCTGCAGCACCCTGTAAACGCTTACAATTCGGCTGCTTGCAGGAGCTTGACATCATCTATAGTGCATTTCATATGACCTCATACATTTCTACCTTAAATAATTAAAAGATGGTATGAAGTCATGCGAAATTGGCTATACCTGTGAACGGTTACAACATAATAGAGGCAGAAGAGAATATGGATAAACAAGAACCCATTATTATTGGAAGTGATCATGCAGCTTTTCCTTTAAAGGAAAAATTAAAGGATTTTATTTCAGAGCTTGGTATTGAAGTAAAAGATGCAGGTACATCCAGTGAACAATCTGTAAATTATGCTGATTTTGGAAAAAAGGTAGCAAAAGCTGTCTCCACAGGAGAGTATGCCAGGGGTATTCTTCTCTGCGGCACAGGTCTTGGTATGTCAATGACAGCCAATAGGTTTTTAAATGTAAGGGCAGCTCTCTGCAGTGATATCTTTTCAGTGAGGATGAGCCGGCAGCATAATGATTCCAATATTCTTGTCCTTGGGGGACGTGTTGTTGGTGATATCCTTGCCTGTGAACTTGTAAGGACATGGCTTGAAACTCCTTTTGAAGGTGGAAGACATCTGGATCGGATTCAGAGTATAGACCAATAACCATGAGTATTTTAATGACCCAACTTTCTGGATTGTGCATGTCAAGGACTGGACTCTGCGTGGGGTTTTGAGACTTTAACCGGTAAAATTTAGGTCAGAAAGTTGAGTTAAGGAGAGATCATTGGAGTTAACTTGCGTTGAAAAAAGTGATGCGGAGATCGCCGGTATTATAAAAACAGAAGAAGAACGTCAGGAGCAGGGGCTTGATCTAATAGCTTCAGAAAATACTGCAAGTCCCGCTGTTATGGCTGTTCAGAGTTCTGTTTTGACCAATAAGTATGCTGAAGGTTATCCTGGGAAAAGGTACTATGGCGGGTGTGTCAATGTTGATAAGGCGGAACTCCTTGCCATTGAACGTGCAAAAAAGCTTTTTAATGCAGGCTATGCAAATGTTCAGCCCCATTCAGGTTCAGGGGCAAATATGGCCGTCTATTTTGCTCTTCTTGAGCCGGGGGACACAGTCCTTGCCATGGATCTTTCCCATGGCGGCCATCTGACCCATGGGAGCCGGGTCAGTTTTTCCGGAAAATTATATAATTTTGTTCATTATGGTCTTTCGCCTGAAACAGGTATGATAGATCTCAATGAAGTGGCAGATATTGCAAAAAAGTATAAGCCAAAACTCATTGTGGCAGGAGCCAGTGCATATCCCAGAATTATTGATTTTAAAGGGTTTTCTGATATAGCAAAAGCCAATGGTGCCATGTTCATGGTGGATATGGCTCACATTGCAGGCCTTGTGGCTGCCAGGGTACACCCGTCTCCTGTTCCCTTTGCAGATGTTGTGACATCTACCACCCATAAGACTCTTCGTGGTCCAAGGGGCGGTTTTATCCTGTCATCTTCAGAATATGGGGCAAAAATTGCAAGCCAGATATTTCCAGGTATCCAGGGCGGTCCTTTAATGCATATAATTGCGGCAAAAGCTGTGGTCTTTAAGGAGGCATCTTTAATCAGTTTTGTTGAGTATCAGAAAAAGGTTGTTAAAAATGCCGGCACTCTGGCGAACTGTTTAATGCAGCGGGGCATAAACCTTGTCTCAGGAGGAACTGACAACCATCTCATGCTTGCAGATCTTACAAATAAAGGAATTTCTGGAAAAGATGCTGAAAATATGCTTGGTCAGGCAGGTATAACTCTTAATAAAAATGCTGTCCCAAATGATCCAAATGGTCCCAATGTGACAAGTGGAATACGCATAGGAACTCCCTTTATTACATCCCGGGGTATGGGAACTGAAGAAATGGAAAAAATTGCAGACTTTATCTGTGATGTTCTGGAGAACTCAGCAAATATTAAACCTGTACTTGCAGAAATAAGGGAGCTTTGCAGAAAATTTCCCCTTTATAAAGAGGTGTAGAAAAGATGGGTGGTGATTCTTTGGTACGACCTTCCTGGCATGAATATTTTATGGGTATTTCAGAACTTGTTGCCACTCGTTCCACATGTCTCAGGCGTAAAGTCGGTGCCGTTCTTGTAAAGGATAAGAGAATTTTGTGCAGCGGGTATAATGGTGCCCCATCAGGACTTCCCCATTGTGACGAGACAGGCTGTTTACGAGAAAAACTCAATGTTCCTTCCGGGGAAAAGCATGAGTTGTGCCGTGGAGTTCATGCTGAACAAAATGCCATAATACAGGCAGCTCGCCATGGAATATCGGTGAGAGATTCAGTGCTTTATTGTACCAATCAGCCCTGTTCAATATGTGCAAAAATGATTATTAATGCGGGCATTAGAAAAGTTTATTTCAGGGATGGATATAATGATCCCATGGCAGAAAAGATGTTTGACCAGGCTGGACTTATATGCAAGAAGCTGAGTAAAACATTACAACCCGAATATTTCAAGGATTTGACATGAAATGTCCCTATTGCGGAAAATTGAATTCCAGAGTGATTGATTCCCGTCTTACCCCCAATGAGTTTTCTGTTCGCAGGCGCAGGGAGTGCCAGAAATGTCTGCGTCGTTTTACTACCTATGAAAAAGTTGAGGAACTCCCTGTGGTGATTGTTAAAAAGGATGGCCGCAGAGAGGACTTCAGCAGGGAAAAAATTTTAACTGGAATTACAAAGGCGTGTGAAAAACGAGCCATAAGTGTAGACCAGATTGAAGAAATCGTTGATTCCATTGAACGTGACTTTAGAGAAAAAAACGATAAAGAGGTGCTTTCCAGAGTCGTGGGGGAGATGATTATGACCCTGCTCCATAATCTTGATGATGTTGCCTATGTGAGATTTGCTTCGGTTTACAGAGAGTTTAAAGATGTTGCTGACTTTATTGATGAGTTAAAAAGTCTTGAGCCCATGAAGAAAAAAGCAATGGAACCGTCAGAGAGCCGGGAAGTGCCCATTAAACAAGATCAGAAACAAGATAAAACAACGTTGGAAAATTTTGATGAGTGATTCCAGATATATGGAAATCGCCCTGGCTCTTGCCCGGCAGGGCAGGGGATATACCTCTCCTAATCCTTGTGTTGGTGCTGTTGTTGTAAAGGACGGCATTATAGTTGGAAAGGGATGGCACAGAGGTGCGGGCCTTGCCCATGCAGAAGTTGAGGCCATCAATGATGCCGGTGAAAAGGCTGACGGCGGGGATATCTATGTAACCTTAGAGCCCTGCAACCATGTTGGAAAAACCCCTGCCTGTACTAAAAAGATCATTAAAGCCGGAATCAGACGTGTTGTTGTGGGAGCCAGTGATCCCAATCCTTTTGTAAGCGGAGGCGGTATTGATTTTTTAAGGAGCCAGGGGCTTGAAGTTAAAACCAGCGTTTTAACAGATCAGTGTGAAAGAGTTATTGAAGATTTCAGCTGGTATGTTAAAAATGGAAAAAAGCCTTTTGTCACTTTGAAATGTGCATCAACTCTGGATGGCAGGATTGCCACATCTCTTGGCGATTCAAAATGGATCACAAATGAAAAATCCCGGGGTTATGTTCACAAATTAAGACATGAAAACGATGCAATCCTTGTGGGCAGCGGCACATTAAAAAATGACAACCCCTCTCTTACCGCAAGAATAATGAATTTTGATACAAGAGATCCCATAAGAGTTATTCTAGATACCCACCTTGTAATTGATGAAAATGCAAAAGTCTTAACCCAGGAATCCAATGCAGAGACAATTATTGCAGCATCAGAAAATATCTCTTCTGATAAAAGAGTACGGGTTGAAAATCTTGGTGCCACTGTTCTGACCATTGCTGAAAAGTCAGGTATGATTGACCTTGAAGATCTCATGGAAAAGCTTGGCTCCATGGGGATAATGAGTCTTTTGATTGAAGGCGGGGGCAGGGTTGTAAATTCTGCTTTATCGGTGGGCATTGTAAACAAAGCATTTTTTTTCATTGCACCAAAGATAGTTGGCGGTGATGACGGTGTTCCTCTCTGCAGGGGCAAAGGGGTTGAACTTATGAAACATGCATTTCAGCTCCATGGGGTTGAAACCAGGATGTTTGATGATGATATTCTGGTTCAGGGATATTTAAAGTAGGTAAGCGTTCACAGGGTACCGCACCTGCTGCGTTGTTGGGCACTTGAAGTACATGAGTACGTCTGCGTGCCCCCCGCCTTGCAGGTGCAGCACCCTGTAAACGCTTACATTCGGCGTACAGAGTGTTTATCTCAGGACCTTCTGGAAACGGTTACTAACCTGGGTTGTCCAATGAATTATTAACCATAAAGGTAAAAAGATGTTTACCGGTATTATTGAAAGCTCTGGAGTTTTAAAGAAAATTCAGCCCAATGGTGATGGAAAGGTTCTAACCATTGATACTGACATTGATCTTCATGGAACAAAAATTGGTGATTCCCTAGCTGTTAATGGAGCATGTCTTACCGTTGTGAAATTGAGTAAAAATTCATTTGACGTGGACATGGCACCGGAAACAGTATCAAGAACCAGTTTTAAAAATCTGGCTTCCGGTGCTGTGGTAAATATTGAAAGGGCATTAAGGCTTTCAGACCGCCTTGACGGTCATCTTGTGTCGGGACATATTGACGGAACAGGCAGGATTACGTCCATAATAAAAAAGAGTAATGCAGTTATAATCACCATTGAGGTACCTTTTCAATTAGCGTGTGAAATGATTGAAAAGGGTTCTGTTGCAATTGACGGAATCAGTCTTACTATTAACAGATGTTCTGATCATGATTTTGAAATAAGTATTATTCCCCATACTGCAGATATTACAACCATTGGAACCAGAAAAAAAGGGGATATAGTTAATATTGAGACAGATATAATAGGAAAGTATATAAAAAGATTTATGCAAAATGGCTCTACTGGCAGCAAGAGTGCCAATTTTGCTAAAGAGAGTGTTACTATGGAGTTACTTGCAAACAAAGGATTTTTATAACTGCCACGGGCAGCCTTGGTGGTCTAAGTCTGCACACAACAAATGATGAAAGTTACACTCCTGGTTTGCCAGGACTTTCATATAACCGGCACGGCCGGAGCGTGGTCATTCTCATCGGCCACAACAAAGAATGAAAGTCTATGATTACAGTCGTTTGGACGGACTTTCATATAAAACCGGCATACCCTAAAGGGCAGAAACCGAAAAATAAAAGTTAAATACTTAGAAATAGTTATAGAAACTTTGGCATCCTTCATAAGTACTTTACACTTTCTGAAACCATTCCTTAATTTAAAGGTGGTTTTACTGAAAAAGTGTAAAGTACTTTTATGCTGATATGAAGGATGCCGAAACTTTTATCTAAAATTAAGGAGTGAAACATTAAAGAATGCCGCTGATTACAATTGAAAAAGCAATTGAAGATATAAAAGCCGGGCGTATGGTTATTCTGGTGGATGATGAAGATCGTGAAAATGAAGGGGATCTTACCATGGCTGCCGAGGCTGTTACTCCGGAAGCCATAAATTTTATGGCAAAATATGGAAGAGGGCTTATATGTCTCTCCCTGACCGGGGAGATGGCAGATAAACTTGAACTTCCAATGATGGTGGAAAATAATACCTCCCAGTTTGAAACAGGGTTTACAATTTCAATTGAAGCAAAAAAAGGTGTTACAACAGGAATTTCAGCTGCTGACAGAGCAACCACAATTAAAACAGCCGTGGCTGATGGCGTAACTGCCGATGATCTTGCAAGACCCGGTCATATTTTCCCTTTGCGTGCAAGAAAAGGCGGTGTCATGGTGAGAATCGGCCAGACTGAAGGCTCCATGGATCTTGCCCGTCTTGCAGGGCTTAAGCCTGCTGGTGTGATCTGTGAGATAATGGATGATGACGGTACCATGGCAAGAAGACCTGCCCTTGAAAAGTTCAGTGAAAAGCATAACATTGGAATCTGCACAGTTGCAGATCTTGTGGAGTACAGACTTAAAACTGAATCCTTTGTAAGGAAAGTTGCTGAAACTGTAATTCCCACAGAGTATGGAGGGGAGTTTAAAATTATTGCCTATGAGAATGATCTTGATAACCTTACACATATTGCCTTGGTAAAGGGTGATATTGATGCTGACAAGGCGACCCTTGTGCGTGTTCATTCTGAATGTATGACAGGTGACATCTTTGCTTCTCTGCGTTGCGATTGTGGTGATCAGCTTCACAAAGCAATGGAGATGATAGAGAAGGAAGGCAGCGGGGTTCTTCTCTATCTGAGACAGGAAGGACGAGGTATTGGCCTTGTGAATAAACTCAAGGCATATGAATTCCAGAGACAGGGGCTTGATACTGTTGAAGCAAATGAAAAGCTTGGTTTTGGTGCTGATATGAGGGATTATGGTATTGGTGCACAAATGCTGGTTGATCTTGGCGTGGGGAAAATGAGGCTTATGACTAATAATCCCACAAAAATGGTTGGTCTTGAAGGTTATGGCTTAAGTGTTGTGGAGCAGGTTCCCATTGAGATTGAGCCCAATGAGTTTAATAAAGGGTATCTCAGGTGTAAGCAGCTTAAAATGGGCCATACTTTTAATATCAGTTAATAAGGTCACACGTAATCCATGGCAGGAGCATGATTATCGCTGCCGGTCATGATGAAGAGTAAAACTTCCATGATTTACAGCCTGTTATGCGTAGTTTCCATGTGAAAAAAGGTAAGCGTTTACAGGTAGTTTTATACCAGCTACCTGTAAACGCTTACAAAAAAAGGATAAAAAATGGTACATATTATTGAAGCATCCCTTGGTGCAAAAGGTAAAAAATTTGGAATCATTTCTGCCAGATTTAATGATTTTATTACAGAAAGACTTGTAGGCGGTGCCATGGATGCTCTTAAGAGGAGCGGAGCAGACGACGAGGATGTCACTCTTGTAAAGGTACCTGGAGCATTTGAGATTCCTTTGATAGCAAAAAAGATGGCAGAGAGTAAAAAGTTTGATGCCATTATCTGTGTTGGTGCAGTTATCAGGGGAGCTACATCCCACTATGATTATGTCTGTGCAGAGGTTTCCAAGGGTATAGCTTCTGTAAGTCTTGATTCAGACATTCCAGTGATATTTGGAATTCTTACAACGGACTCCATTGAGCAGGCCATTGAAAGAGCAGGGACAAAGGCCGGAAATAAAGGCTTTGACTCAGCTCTTGCTGCCATTGAAATGGCAAATCTTATGACAAATCTGGATGGGGCTGAATAGAGATGAGATACCGCAGTCAGGCGCGGGAACTTGCTCTCCAGGCCCTCTGTTATTTTGATATAAACAGAGGAGATCCAGAAGAGCTGATAGAGCTTTTTTGCCTTAATTTTGAAAAAACAGCAGACAAGAACATTAGCCCTTTTTTTCTTAATCTTGTTAATGGTGTTACAGAGTCAGTGGTTGAAATTGATTCAGTGATAAAGAAGTATTCTAAAAACTGGAGATTATCCAGGATGCCTGTGGTTGATAGAAATGTTCTGCGTATTGCAGCCTTTGAACTTTTAAAGTGCAGTGATATACCATCAACTGTTTCCATAAACGAAGCCGTTGAAATTGGTAAAAAATTTGGTGCCAAAGGCACAGGTTCCTTTGTAAATGGAGTGCTCGATCGTATTCGGATTTCAGAAAAAATTGAATAGGAGGTTGTTTTGATTATTAAAAGTCTTGAAGTTGGTCCCATTATGGCAAACTGTTATATTCTGGGATGCGAGGATACCAGGGAGGCTGTGGTTATTGATCCAGGTGATGATGCTGATAGAATTCTTATAAAACTTTCAGAATCAAATCTTAAGGTTAAGTATATCATAAATACCCATGGCCATTTTGATCATGTAGGGGCAAACAGAAAAATGAAAGAGGTCACAGGAGCTGATCTGATGATTCATCCTGATGATGAACCCATGCTCTCTGAACTTGCCATGGCTGCTTCAAGTTTTGGGCTTTCAGCAGAAAATTCGCCAAAGGCAGATAAACATCTTTTAAATGGAGAGGAGATCTCTTTTGGCAATATTACTTTAAAGGTTATTCATACTCCAGGACATTCACAGGGTGGCATCTGTCTTTACACTGATGGACATCTTTTTGTGGGAGACACTCTTTTTGCAGGTTCCATAGGAAGAACAGATCTGCCCGGGGGGAATTATGACACCCTGATTGCAAGCATAAAAGAGAATCTTTTAAGCTTTGATGATGATACCAGGGTTTACCCCGGCCACGGCCCTGAAACATCCATAGGCAGCGAAAAGAGAATGAATCCCTTTCTTAAATAACTGCCGCGGGCAAGCTTGGTGGTCTAAGTCTGCACACAACAAATGATGAAGGGCAACCACAGGGGGTTGCCCCTACGGCCATGAACCAATCGGCAACCGCGAATGGTAGGGGCAGGCCCCTGTGCCTGCCCGTTGCCCATGTGCCTGCCCGTTGTCCTGATGAAGGGCAACCACAGGGGGGTTGCCCCTACGCTTGCCAGGACTTTCATATAAACCGGCATACCCTAAAGGGCAGAAACTGGCCGGAGCGTGGTATTTTTTAATTCCCCGAATTCGAGGGTAAACGCATAGTAACTCAATAGTTAACAAAAATTATAAAAAATTACTTAAAATTAATTGACAAACTTCCCATACTTTAGTATAGTTAAATTATTAAAGTATGGGAGGTGTTTTTTATGAAATTTGTACCATCAAGAGTTGCAGCTGAACAACTGGGTGTTTGTGGTAACACTTTAAGAAGTTGGGCTGATAGAGATTTAATTGAATATGTTAAAACAGCCGGCAGGCAAAGGAGATATAATGTTGAAAGTTACATTGGATACCAGCAACAAGTCAGAACTATCTGCTACTGCCGAGTGTCCAGTTACAAACAAAAAGACGATCTCCAAAGACAAATTAGCTTTATGCGAAAAAATTATCCAGAAGCAGAAATTGTCAAAGACATCGGGTCGGGGATCAACTTCAAACGTAAAGGACTTAAAACCATTTTGGAATCGTCGCTTAACGGGGATAAGCTCAAACTTGTGGTTGCCCACAAAGACAGATTGTGTCGATTTGGATTCGACCTTATTGAGTGGCTGCTCCAGCAAAACTCTGGAGAAATCGTGGTTCTTGACCAATCTAAGTTGTCCCCAGAGCGAGAACTCACGGAAGATTTGCTTACAATCCTCCATGCGTTCTCCAGCGAAAGGCCTGGACTTAGACGTTACAAAGACGAAATTGATAAGACTTTCTCCAACAAAGGAGCAGAAAAAACAGTTTAAACATTGGACTGACGGTAGTAGAAGAATATTTAATCTTACTATTGATTATATTAGGTCTTGCGTTGGCTTTATTCCTCATTGGATGGATATTAAAAAAGATATGAAAAGTTTTGTGCCTTATTTCTTTGATGATATTCCTTATCAGGTCAAGGCTATTGCCGTTAAAGAAGCACATGCAGCATTCTTTGCAGCTAAAGGCAGACCTAAATTTAGAGCTTTAAAAGATCCTGAGCAATCTTGTTTTATACCCAAATCAGCTATTAAGGAAACTGGAATCTACGTGCGACTCACTGGTAAAGGCTTACGCTATCATGAAGCTTTACCTGAGTTTTTCATGGATTCTCGTTTGATTTGGCGTTTTGAGAAATGGTGGTTGGCTGTACCCCATAAAGAAAAATTGTCCATAGCTAAGAACCAAGGCAGGACAGTTGCTATTGATCCAGGAGTACGGTCTTTCGCCAGTTTCTACTCAAATACTTTAGCAGGTCGAATTGCAGATGGAGATTTTGGTCGTATTCAGCGACTATGTTTTCATTTAGATCGACTACTTTCTAAGCGTGACAAAAGTAAGAACAAACAGAGAAAACGTGTGTTGTCTAAAGCGGCTAAGCGAATGAGAGCAAAGATCAAACATTTGATTAAGGAGCTGCATCACAAGACAGCTAAGTTTTTGACTGATAATTTTGATGTAATTTTACTTCCAACGTTTGAGACTATGAACATGGCAAGTAAAGCTGGTCGTAAAATAGGCAAAAAATCAGTTAGAAGTATGCTCACGTTTTCACATTACATGTTTAAAACATTTCTTAAGTGGAAAGCACATTGTACAGGTAAAATGGTTATTGACTGCAACGAAGCTTTTACCAGCAAAACGCATCCTGAAACAGGACGTTTGGTAAACATAGGCAGTAAGAAGCAGATACCTTTGCAAGATGGATCAATAGCAGATAGAGATATCATAGGTGCTCGCAACATTTTGCTGCGAGCTTTGGTAGATACACCCATGGGATGCAAATTCCGTGCAGTTAGCAATCGGTAGCATGTGTTGATGATTGTTAAGAAAAATGTATCGGACTATGAGCAATCTGATCGTTTAGAGAAACTAAACCAAATAGCTATTCAGCAGACGAAAATTTTTTGGAGAATTAGTTGTTTTCAAGTTTTTTAAGCAAGCTTCCCTCTATTCAAGGGGTCCACTTGGAAAGGGTTGAGTTTCATCAACCCTTTGAAGTCATTGCTGAACAATTTGCAGGAGATAAAGGCACGGCTGTGCTTTTAAGCGGCACGGATCTCGACTGTGCCAGATATCATATCCTTGCAGCCAGGCCATGGCTTACCATGGTTGGTAAAGGTGAAAATTTAACCATAAATTCCAGGGGAGAGGAGTTTAAGTTTAACGGTGATCCTCTGGAATGTATTGCCAGGGTGACAGAGCATTTCAAAATCATGAAGCCGGAAGTTATGGATACTGATGCTCTTAAACCTGTGAGTGCCGGTCTTTTTGGATATTTTGCCTATGATTTAAAAGACAGCATTGAAAGACTCCCCAGAACATGCATAGATCATGGTTTACCTGATCTGTTTCTCTTTTCTCCCTCAATTATTCTTCTGTTTGATAAAATAAAAGAAGATTTTCATCTTTCCATACCTGTTATACCATCAATTTATTCTGGAGAAACTGCCGCCAACCGGGTTGAAAGAGTACGTACTCTTTTTTTTAAAAAAGTTTCTGTTTTTAACTCTTCTGCAAAAAAGAATTTTTTTCATGGGTTAATCAAGGATAGCTCTGGTTTGGGAGCCAGTGCAGAAGATTGTATAAAGAAAAAAAATGGAACAAGATCCAGTGAAAAAGATTTTATGATAGAGAGTTCCGGATTAAAATCAAATTTTTCAAAGCCTGAATATATCAATGCGGTGGAGAAAATTATTGAATATATTAAAGCCGGTGATATCTATCAGGTAAACCTTTCCCAGCGTTTTACAGCACAATTTAAAGGTGATTCCTACTCTCTTTTTCTTGAATGCTTTAAGAAAAATCCAGCCCCTTTTTTTGCTTTTATCAATGCAGATGATCATCAGATCATATCCACATCTCCTGAACGTTTTATAAAAAGAGATGGGGAAAAAATTGAGACAAGACCCATAAAAGGAACCCTGCCCAGGGGGCAAGATCCTTTGGAAGATAAAAAACTTGCGGAAAAGCTGTTAAAAAGTTTTAAAGATGATGCTGAACTCTCCATGATAGTTGATCTTATGAGAAATGATTTTGGCAAGGTCGCAAAAGGCGGAACAGTCAGGGTCAAAGAGCATAAAATGCTTGAACCCTATGACAATGTTTTTCACCTTGTATCTGTTGTAACTGCTCTGCTTGATAAAGATAAAACTTCTATAGATCTGATCAAAGCAGCCTTTCCCGGAGGCTCTATTACAGGTTGTCCTAAAATTCGTGCAATGGAGATAATAGATGAGCTGGAATCTGTAAAAAGGCATATCTATACAGGCTCCATCGGCTATTTAAGTTTTCACAATACAATGGATCTCTCCATTGCCATTAGAACGGCAACAGTCTTTCACAAAGAGCTTAGTTTTTCTGTTGGTGGAGGTATCGTATATGATTCAGATCCTGA
>JAYEHB010000456.1:0-5164 GCA_034659375.1 Thermodesulfobacteriota bacterium | reverse complement strand
ACGAAATTCAGCTTATTCTCAATACCGGAGCAAGCAGTCAGACGCAAAAAGACGGTTTTGCAATCAGACGTGCAGCAATCAGGTTTAAAATACCCTATGCAACCACAACAGACGGAGCAAAGGCAATATGCAGAGCCATACAGGCTCTGAATAAAGAGAGCCTCACAGTCAAAGCGATCCAGGACTACCACGCAGGACTTTAGGTTACGTGTGGGATGGCAGGCCTGACGCATGATTATTGGTCAAATGAGAAACGTTGATAAAAGCGTTACACTTTTGCATCTTATCAGATTGCAATCAAAGCCCTTTTGATTAAGTTGAACAGTACTATTTAAATGGATAAGGCTATGACAACATTAAGTGAAATGCTGAAACAGCATTTTGAAGACTATCAAATTGAATATCGTATTCACGCTGTTAGAAGAATGTTTCAGCGTAATATCAATGAAAATAATGTAGAAAGAATTCTCAAAGAAGGGACAGTCATTGAACAGTATGATGATGATTTACCTTTGCCAAGTTTATTAATCAATGGGATTAATGCAGATAATTCACCTTTGCATGTCGTTGCTGCAATTAATTCAGATGAACTGAAGCTGATTATCATTACAACTTACAAGCCTGATCCACTCAAATGGAATAATCAATTTTCCGGGAGGAACAAATGAAATGTGCAATTTGCAAAAATGGATTTACAGAACAAGGATTTACAACTGTAGTTCTTGAACATGATAATACAACTTTGGTTTTCAAGAGAGTACCAGCCAAGATTTGTGATAATTGTGGTGAAGAGTATATTTCTTCAGATGTTAATAAAAAACTTTTAAACCATGCTAGAGAAGAAATCAATCGTGGTATTACTCTTGAACTACTTGAATTTGCAGCTTAACCAAGGAATGTTGCGGTATATCTGGTTCTAAAATTACGGAGAGAGACTTTGACGCAGATATGCAAGGATTTTTTGATAAACAACTACAGTTCAGTGAGCAGCGTTATTGGCAGGGTAGAGGAACGAATTCAAAAATTTTTTTACAAATGCGGCATTAGATGATGAACAGGAGGTTCTGTTATTTCAACTATGTGACAGACAGAGCATTTTTTAAACCCGATTGTCTTGCGGCTATTCTGATATTGTAAGGGTTGAATATTATCAATGTCCCGGCTTAATTTATTTTTAGCCGGATAGGTGGCATGGGGTGAGCCGTGACACGCTTCACACATCAATTCTCCGGTTTCATCATGGCTCATACGATAAAGTTCATCCATTCCCTTGGTCCATTTATTAAAGCCATTTGCGCTTTTAATGTCCGGTCTGGTAAAATCGGTATGGCAACCCATGCAGTCAGGCTCATTAATCCATGGTGTACGTGGAATAATATCAGCAAGGCTGTTAACTTTTCTAGGATTTAGATGTTTCATAAGCCGTTCAGCTCCTGGTTTGCCATTTTCCTTTTCTTTTTTCAAAAGGCTTAATGCATGGTCTTCTAAAAATCCGTGACAGGATGTGCAGTCCAAATTATTTGCATGCCCGCCTCTAAGGCATTGAGTAGGACCTGATGGTCGTGACGGGTGACATTTAAAACAGGCCTCGGTTCCCCTGTTAGAAAGATAGTTAGCATGCCAGCCATGCATAGCTGCAGGAAAATTCAGCAGACCAGGTTTCCCCTTGGTGCCAAGAACAGGATCAGGATGACAGGACTGACAAAGTTGAGGTTGTCCATTTTTTGCCATTTCAAGCAGATTTGTACCGCTGTTTTTATCATGCACAGAAAGTATATCAGCAGAGGTTGCATCGGTAAATCCTGCCAGGTCATCCACTCTCCATTCTCCGCCGTGACAATTTTTACACCCCATTTCCGTAGCTGTAGATGCAACCGTTTTTGTTATGGCAAGGCGTTTGCCTGACTTTTTATCAACAGCCTCTATTGTAAATAAAGGATAGGGGTTGTAACCGCCATTGTCCGGATATGGCACAACCGGGATAAGAGAGGCTTCATAGGCATAAAGGTCCTCATTTAAATGCATTTCTCCTGACAGACCATGCCCTGATAATCCGATATTTCGTTCAAGCTTTTTCCCAAAAATAGACCCGGCGTGATCCCAGAGTTTTATATGGGCTGATGGATTTTCAAATCCCTTTTCCACCTTGTAGGTAATCTTTATGTCCTCTGTAATAACCTCTGGAACAGGCCCTCTTTTGATCACCTGAGCAAAAAGATCATTTGCAGGCGGCAAAAGCACCCAGAACGGAGAACTGTCTGAAATACAATGCATTCCCAGATTATTCCAGGCAAGCAGTATATACTCATCTTTATCTGTGTCAAAGGGTGGAATATCAATTGCTTTATCTATTGTTTCTACAATCATTTCCGGTGTATCTTTTTTATTTTGAAGACCGGTTACAATATAAGTTGCCAGAGCGTTACGCTCCTGGGTCGTCCCCATAAAAGGCGGCATATAATCATTGATTTTCCCAAGTCCGTCAAGCATGGAATCCATACCAAATATATTAAATTTTGCAGTCCTTTTTAAAATATTATTCATGGGACCACCTATGGAATGACAGCTTGAACATTGCAGCTTAAAAATTTCTTTACCAGCTGCAAATTTTGTCAATGGCGTAATCTCTTTATTTTGAACCCAGCGAGCTGATTTTAAAAACCCCTGCTTGTTTATTTGCGCCTGGTCTGATTTTAAAATGGAATTGGCATAGGTGTGATTATAGATAACATAGGGTTTTCTTCCTCCTTCACGCATGAATTCAAACCCTCCCATATAAACAAGACCAATTACTAAAATAATACATGCCAATGCTTTTTTGAAAGGCAGAGAAATGTTTGAAACTGCCATTAAAATAGCTCCTGCAAACAGCACTCCTGCACTTATAAGGAATATTTTAAGGTATGGTAAAAGAGCTGGAGACCGTTTTAGAATCATGGTTTGAATGGGATCAGGAAGCGACATAAAATACCAATATCCTGAAGCAAGCATAAAAATAAAAGGAATCAGAATCCAGGCGGCACAAAACCTGGTCATGGATAGTCTTGTATCATCTTTGACTATAAACATGCTGGTTAAAAACCCAAAAATGCCTGCAAACATGAAAGCTATAAATGTTCTGAAAAACATTGCCGGCCACATGGTGGGATTAAAAAAGCCGGACCAGAATGTATGGTTTTCTATCCATTGCCCAGGAGTCAACATAAAATCAATGATGCCACTTATTAAAAAGAGCGAAAGCCATGCAAAGATGAAATAAAGCCAGCCTATTTTGAGATGAGATTTTCTGTCTATTTTTCCAAAGGTATAAAAATAGATAAACAGAGCAACAATTTCCCCTGCAAAACAAACCCACTCGGCTGCCCAGCCAAAGACAAAGGTATGGATTAAAGTAGATGTGGCACTTGGATTCAAAAGCGATATGGTAAACCAGATTCCAACACCTGTCAGACCACCGAACACCATGGTGAGTAAAAGGAAAAATTTTGTATGTTTTTTAACATATTCCAAAATTAGAGGATCATTGCTTTTATATGCCTTTTTTTCAGCCAATATCAAAAACAGTCCCCCGCCAACAGCGAGATGTGAGACATAAACATGAATAACTGCAATAAACGCAATTAAGAATCCGCCGCCTGCTGTATAAAGTTCCCAAACCGGATAATTCATATCAATCCTCCTTTCCTGCTGTTGCTGCAATTTTCAGCATATAAAAAATAACAACAAGCCCTGCCGCAAAAGAAACCAGGAATAAAATCATGGGAGAATATTCCGGAACAACCTTTAAAGATGCCGGTGAAAAATAGGGTTTTAACCAGGTCATCCTTAGAAGATCCCTCATGAGAACCATGATGGTGATGGTGCTCAATGCTGCCCCAAAAGTTGCCCAGACATTTCTTTTAACTGCAAAAAAAAGTGCACAAAGAACACAGACAATTCCTATAACAAGCAGGGATGTACGAAGGATATCAGCTCCAAGGAACAACATCATTTTGTCTTTTGGCAGAGCAGAAAGGAACCAGATACCAATCAGGATTTGAACAAATGTTGCTCCGATAAACCAGTTCAAACCTGAATGGACAGCATCTTTTGCATTGGCAATTTTCTTTTTGTATTTAAACTCCCATACCACAGCCTGGAAAAGCCCTCCCACAGCGATTGACCCAACAACAAAATGTAAATATCGAGGGATCAACATTTTTTCCTGCAGGTTCAGCAAAGTACCATAGGGATTAGTAAAATATCGAGTCCATTTTTCAGGCTGCATCATCAATGTCATATTATTTGTAAAAATAAACCCGACAAATAATAATAGAATAACAGCTATAGCGATAAAAATTCTTCGGCCCTGGCCAAGAGCATCAAATTTGAAATCATAAATATAAAGAGAATAATATGCAATTATGACCAATAAGACGATGGACAGCCAATAAACTGCCATTAATATTGAGCTGGTATACATGAAATGACCATACAGAACCTGGATAAATAATAAAGGAGCAACACCGATATTAACTGTAAAAGCAACCGTATATGGCAGCTTTAGAGAAAGGTCTTTATTAAGATCGCAATGCCCGTCCTTTGTAGCAAATTCCCTTGTCAGAGCTATAATACTACTCCCCAGCATAGTGTTCATGAAAAGTAAATGCAGAAGAAATGTTACGAGGAGCAATACTTGAAACCATCCCCAGTGAACAGGAATGGCATCTGGTAATGGGATTAATTCTAAAAAATTCATAAAAACCCTCCCTTGAGTGATGCATGAACAGGCCAAAATGAGCGAATATGGGGTGCTGGCCGAATATTTACCTGCAGCACCCTGTAAACACGCTTACAGTTCAACGAATTATATGTGGTTGATAACAATACAGCCCGTGAACGGTTACAACTGTTTTAAAAAATAGAGTTTAGATTAGCCAGGTCCCGAATTTTCTTACTAAAAAGTTACAGGCGGCTGCATGCTCAATTCCTGGGCACCGCCCTTAGTTATCTCTGGAGGGCGGCCAGGGGTTTTAGCTGCCAGTCTGCTATTTTTATTTACAATGTCGAATTTGTAACCTAACATGGTAACTACATTCTCATATTTGAGCATTATCTCTTCACGGCTGTTTCCCGGGACATCAATGATGCAGTATCTGTAACTTTCAGGGTTGTGTTTAAAATC
>JAYEHB010000455.1:0-5168 GCA_034659375.1 Thermodesulfobacteriota bacterium | reverse complement strand
ATTGATTTTTTTTAAGTGGTTAACTCCACTTAAAAAAAGACCCGCTCTATCTATTTCACTGACCAGTTTTCAAAGATCAAAATAAAAAATCTTTCTGAGAAAATGTTTCCCGTCTCACAAAGACTCAGGGGTTATACATGTACTGATTGTTTATGTCAAACACTTTTTTTAATTTTTTTATTTTTTTTTAATCTTTTTTACAACAGCCTGTATTTGTTGTTATTTATTTGGTGTAATTATTTGGTGTAAAAATCAATCTACTTTATTGTTAAAAACACAACTACTCTTTCACTGTAAATATTCGGCTTATAATGTAGGCTTATAATGTAAATGTCTGGCCAGTGCCTCTCACTCGAACAAAACATTTAAGAATCTATTGCTTCTTTTTAATGCATCATCTTTATACTCACCAATAAAATTCCCAATATCCTTTATAAAATCTGCCCCGGCAGCATGATCACCATTTAAAAGAGATTTTGTTCCATCATCAAGGGATTCACGAAAGAGATCAAGCACTTCTTTTACATATTTATTCTCTCCCACAAGGGTTGTATAAAGATCTGGATCCTGGGCAAAGAGCCTTCCCATTATATCAGAGTTGATTCTGAAAATGGGTGTTGAAATGGCAAAAACATCTGTGGGATGAAGATCCATCTTTTGCAGAGTTTTTGCCATGCAAATGGTAATTAGATGGGTAAGCCCCTGCACCAGAGCCATGTGTCTGTCATGGTCTGCACCGTTAAGTTCGGTGACGTCTGCCCCTGCCTGGGAAAAAACTTTCCTTGCCCAGGACACCCCCCTCTCTCCTCTACCCCGGGATAAAATTATATTCTGCCCTTTAATTGTATCTGTAAAAGGTCCAAACATTGGATGGGTTCCCACAACTTCTGCTTTGGAATGAGCGACCATTGCATTTACAATATCTTCCTTTTGAGAACAAAAATCCATGAAAATCTGATCAACGGTTAAAACCGGACCAATGTCTGCTGCTATTTCAACGGCTGTTTCAATGGGAGTACTCAATATTATGACATCACATTCAAGGGCAATATCATGATTGGTCCTGACACTGTTTAAATCAGAAATACTGACATTATAACCCTGATTCTCAAAAAAACTGTGAAACCATTTCCCCATACTTCCTTTGCCGCCGATTATTCCTATTTTTTCAATATTCATTCGCTATATAGTCTCCATGGCAAAACAAATTGCCACAATAAAAAAACAAAGGTGCTGGCCGAATATTACCTCAATATCAAACAGCTCTTTGTCTTAATATATGATCAGCAATTACAAGGTAAAACATGGCACGGCACACAGCATTTATTCTTGGAATGGCTGAAACGTCATGCCTGCCTTTTGTGGATATAAGAGTTTTGTTTCCATTTTCATCAATAGTTTTCTGCTCTTTTAAAATTGACGGTATGGGCTTGACATGAACCCTTGCAACAATATCATCACCATTGGATATTCCAGCCAGGATTCCTCCTGAATTGTTTGTTTCAAAGCCGCTCTCTGTGATCTGATCATTATTCTCAAAACCTGTCATTAAAGCAGCCCTGCACCCTGCACCGATCTCCACAGCCTTGACAGCTCCAATGCCCATGAGAGCCTTTGCAATGTCAGCATCAAGCTTGTCAAACACAGGATCTCCAATACCCGGGGGAACATTTTTTGCCACAATCTCCACAACACCGCCAATGGAATCCCCTGCCTCTTTGACTTCAACTATTCTTTTTTCCATTTTTTTACCGGCAAGATCATCCGGGCACTGCAACCTGTTGTCCAGGGCCGCACCAGGGTTAAATTTTTCAACAGATACCCCTCCAAGCTCCATGGTATAAGTTTGAATGGTGATTTCATACTTTGCAAGAAAAGCTTTTGCCACTGCTCCAGCAGCAACCCTTGCCGCAGTCTCTCTCCCAGAGGCCCTGCCCCCGCCGCGCCAGTCCCGGATTCCATACTTTGCCTGGTATGTGATATCCCCATGACCGGGTCTGAAAAGAGAGGCATTTTTCTCATAGGCTCTGGAATCAGCATCCCTGTTCTTTATAATGATCATGATAGGAGTGCCTGTTGTTACACCTTTGAAACAGCCTGACATAATTTCGCAGATATCAGGTTCTTTTCTTGAAGTACTGGCAGAACTTGACCCTGGCTTTCTCTTATCAAGGGCGTTCTGGATTATACTTTCGTTTATCTCAATTCCAGGAGGACACCCCTGAACAACCACCCCGACAGCTTTTCCATGGGATTCCCCAAAGGTTGAAATTTGAAAAATCTTTCCAAAACTGCTACCAGCCATGATCAAGTCTCCTTTTTATCTTTTGTACAATCTCATAAACATCATTAATAGAGGTATCAATTTCAAAATCAGCTCTTCTTTTATACAGGGGAATGCGCTGATTTAAAACAGATTCTGTTTCATCTTCAATTGTCAGCCCTGTTAGAGAAGGTCTTAAATCCGATGACCTGATATCTTTTTTAATTCTATTTATAATTGTTTTTACCGGAGCTTTCAGCCATACAATGGTTCCATTATCTTTCATAAATTGAAGATTTTCAGGATCAAGGATAATGCCGCCACCTGTTGCAATAACATAATTTTTCACATCAACAGTTTCCATTAAAATCTGCTTTTCAATCTTTCGAAAATCATCCCATCCGTTTTTTTCAACAAATCGAGATATGGTTTGGGACTGTCTGGTTTCAATTATTTTATCAGTATCAAGGAATGAAAAACCCAGCATGGAAGAAAGTCTTCTGCCTATTGTGCTTTTGCCGGTGCATCTGTATCCAATTAAAAATATTTTCATAATTGATTAAAAATCTCCCAGAATGATGGAAACGATTTTGCAACACATCCAGGATTTTCAATTTCAATGCCCTGGACATTAAGACCTGCCACAGAAAAGGCCATGGCTATCCTGTGATCATTAAAAGTCTCAATAGAGGCTCCTTGAGGTCTGCCGCCTTTTACTGAAAGCCAGGTTTCACCCTGGTCGGCCCCAACGCCCATTTTATTCAACTGGGAAACAACAGCATTAATGCGGTCACACTCTTTTTCCCTTAGATGGCCAATATTTCTGACAACAGTTGTTCCCCTGGCAAAAGCTGCAATAACAGCCAGGGTTGGAACCACATCAGGAATATCTGACATGTCAACATCAACTGATTTTAAGTTCTCTCCTTTGACACCAACACCATTTGCATCAAACTCAATAAAACAGCCCATTTGTGCCAGAATATCCAGAAACCTTAAATCCCCCTGGAGAGAATTATGGACAATGTTGGCAACCCTTACCATCTTTCCGGTAATAGCTCCTGCTGCAAAAAAATAGCTTGCATTGGAAATATCAGGTTCAATTGTGAACGCTCCTGAAGAGTATTTCTGACTGCCGGGAACACGATATTCAAGGTCATTTATTCTTGCAGCAGAAACATTGAACTTTTTCATTATATCAATGGTAAGATCAATATATGGTGCAGAAACAGCGGGTGATGGCAATGAAATAACAAGCCCGTCCTTTAAAAACGGCCCCATCATAAGAAGAGATGAAAGATACTGGCTGCTCTTTGAACAGTCCAGAAAAACTTTACCACCTTTTTTTTGACCACCTCTTATTTTAACCGGAGGAGCATTATTGCCATGTTCAGATTCAGCAAAAACACCAGCCATTGCAAGGGCATTTAAAAGATCTCCCATGGGCCGCTGTCTCATTCTTTCATCTCCGGTGAGAATATACTGAGAATTTCCAAGGGCGGCAACACCTGCAAGAAGCCTCATGGATGTACCTGAATTTCCAAGATAAATGGGAGAAGAACAGGGTTGAGGTTTTCCATTAACCCCCTTTACTTTAAAAATCCCCTTTTGTATCTCTTTTATTTCAGCACCCATTTTTTTAAGTGCTGAAACAGTATAACTGATATCTTCACTTTGAAGCAGATTCTTTATTTCAGATTTCCCGCCGGCAAGCGACGCACATATCATGACCCTGTGGGAAATACTTTTTGAGCCTGGAATATTGACTGTACTCTCTTGTATTTTTCTGGTCTTAATTGATTTCATGTTTTTCATATAAAACTCGCTAAAACTGTCTTTCTCATTAAATCAAATGGAGCCTTTAATCCTGTAAAAAGCTCAAACTGGGCTGCACCCTGATTTATAAACATTGAAAGCCCGTCAATAATTGTACAGCCCTGGCTTTCTGCATCTTTAAGCATCCTTGTCTTTAAGGGATTATAAACAATGTCCATGACAATCATATTTTTCTTAAAAAAATCTCTTTCAACAGGTGCCTGATCAATATCAGGTGTCATGCCAAGGGATGTGGTATTAATTATTATGTCAGGGGATAGTTTGTTAACATCAACAAGAGAGACAAACTCCCCTTTTACCTGGCCGGCCAGGGCCCTGCCCCTTTTTTCAGATCTGTTTGCAATGATTATTCTGCCCTCCTCATTTTTCATGCCAACGGCAACTGCCTTTGCAGCACCGCCGGCACCAAGGATACAGATCTTTTTATCCTTTATTTTGCAGAGCTTTTTTAAAGGTTCAACAGCACCTCTGCAGTCTGTGTTATACCCGTACAATCTGTTATTTTTGTTAATTATGGTATTTACAGCACCGACTTGCCTGGCAAGACCATCAACTTCATCAAGCAAAGGAATAACACTCTCCTTAAAAGGTATTGTAATGGAGACACCTCTTATGCCAAGCTCTCTAACGGACTCAATCCCTTTTTTAATATCTCTGATTTTAAAAGCCAGATATACTCCATTGACACCTGCTTCAACAAATGCCCGGCTGTGCATTAAAGGCCCCCTGGAATGGGATACAGGATCTCCAAAAAGACCGTACAATTCTGTGCTGGAATCAATCATAACTACTCCTGAAATCAATTGAAAATTGAAAATTGAAAATTGAAAATTATGAATTATGAATTAGGGAGTTACAAGCAATAATAATACCCGTTTATCGTTAAAATTGCTGAAGATTACCTGAATATCGAACCTGCATACGGGTAATTTATATTCTTGTAACTCCCTTATGAATTATGAATTATGAATTATGAATTATGAATTATGAATTATGAATTATCAATTATGAATTTTCAATTTTCAATTTTCAATTTTCAATTATTAATTATTATAGTTCACAGGATATG
>JAYEHB010000454.1:0-5175 GCA_034659375.1 Thermodesulfobacteriota bacterium | reverse complement strand
TGATTTAAAGGGATAGGGAAACCCTTTTGCTGTAAACTGCAAAATATGCCACTGGAATCACAAGTAAAGTAAAAAGAGTCGATGCAACAAGGCCGAAGATCAATGCCCAGGCAAGACCTGAAAAAACAGGGTCAAAGGTTATGGGAAAGGCTCCAATTGCAGTTGTAAGGGCTGTGAGCAGAATGGGACGCATCCTGATGGCACCGCTCTTAAGAATTGCCTCCTTAAACTCCATGCCGCGGTTCAAGGCATCGTGGATGAACTCAATGAGTACCAGAGCGTTTCTTATGACTATCCCGCCAAGGGCTATCATGCCGATCATGCTGGTGGCTGTGAAAAATACCGGGTTTGCAAATCCTCCAACGCTGGTATTTCCAAATATATTCAGAATAAGAAAGCCCGGCATGATTCCAAGCAGTGTCAGGGGGATTGCCATCATGATTAGAACAGGCATGAAAAATGAACCTGACTGGAGTACCAGAAGAATATAAATGCCCACCATTGCAGCGGCAAAGGCAATGCCCATGTCCCTGAAAACTTTTATGGTGATTTTCCATTCTCCCTCTCCAGACCATTTTACCCATGTACCCTTTGGCATGGGGGATCTCTTTAAACGGTTCTGCATATCCAGCACTGCCTCGGCAGGAGGCCTGCCTGCAGTATCTGAAAGAACATAGACAACTCTTTCAAGATTTTTGTGATAAATGGGTTGGTTTTCTGTTATTTTTTTTACCGTAACAAGCTCTGCCAGGGGGATCATTTTGCCTGATTTCCCCTTTACCGGTATGGATGTCAGGTCAACCATGGATGATTTAATCTCTCTTTTTGTGGTGAGGCGTATCTTTAAAGCTTCTCTTTCTCTTCCGGTGTGAAGGGTTGCAGGAATCAGTCCGGTAAGGGCACCTTTAAGTGTTCTGGTGATTGTTCTGGTGGATATGCCGTGGAGAGCAGCCTTTTCCCTGTCAATGAAAAATTCTGTTCGTTTGTGGGAATCCTCTGTCATGGTGTCAATATCCACAACAAACGGTTCCTGCTCCATGATTTTTTCCAGGTGCTGGGACGCTTTGACAAGGCCGTTATAATCCATGCTGCCGCTGCCATAAATTTCTCCGACTATGGTTGATAATACAGGCGGACCAGGGGGAACTTCCACAAGTTTGATATCTGCATGATTTTTTTCAGCTATTTTTTCAAGGTCATTTCTCAGTCTTAGAACAATGGCGTGGCTCTGGTTGTCCCGCATCTCTTTTGGCAGAAGATTTACCCTGATATCAGCAAGGTTACTTTTTTTTCTGAGGAAATAATGCCTTACCATACCGTTGAAATCCATGGGAGAGGATTCTCCTGTGTAGGATATTATACTTACAACTTCAGGCACATCCACCAGGTAATCCTCAAATTTATGAACAACAGATTCTGTCCTCTCAAGGGTGGTTCCTTCGGGCATGTCAATGACAATCTGAAATTCATCTTTATTATCAAAAGGAAGCAGTTTTAAGGGAACCATGCGGAACAGTGCAAGGCCGCATGAGAGAACAAGAAGAACCACGACTGTCCCAAAGAGTAGATATCTTTTGAATCGTGAGTTGAGAAATGGTTCCACAACTCTTCTGTAGGATCTGTGCAAAAGGGGCTCTTTTTTTTCAGCAGATTTTAAAGTCTTCATCTTCCGAAAGGGTTTGGAAGCATCAGGAGAGTCATCTGAACTATCCATTGATTCTTCTGAACCTTTTAATGGAGCCCCGGAAGCATCATTTGAGTTTCCTGGGCCCTCCATAAGAGCATCTGAAGTATCAATGGATGTCCTGGTGGATGCGCTGGCGGACGTTTTGGCAGAAGATTTTAAGAGAAGATGGGAAAGCCATGGCACAATGGTCAGGGCGCAGAGGGTTGAAAAAATTACAGTAAGTGGAACATTTACAGCCATGGGCGCCATGTACGGTCCCATCATGCCTGTTATGAAAAAAAGTGGTGTAAAACAGATGATAATTGCCAGGGTTGACATGATAACAGGTGGCAGCACCTCATCAACAGCAGCCAGTGTTGCCTTAAAGGGGTTGACAACCCCTGCAAGGATATGGCGCTGGATGTTTTCAACATTGGTAATTGGGTCATCAACAACAAGTCCCAGGGAGAGTATAAGTGCAAACAGTGTCACCCTGTTGATGGTATAGCCAAAGAGGAAGTTGACAAAAAGGGCAAGGGAAAAGCTGATGGGCACTGCAACAGCCACTATCAGTGCTTCCCTCCACCCCAGGGTCAGGGCCAGAAGAATCACCACTGAAATAATGGCAAAGCCCAATGATTCCAAAAGACCGCTCACTTTCTCCTGGGCTGTTTTTCCGTAGTTTCTGGTGATTTCAGAGTGGATTCCATGGGGAATAATCTCTTTTTTCAATTTGTTGAACTCTTTAATGAGATCCCTTGCAACGCTGACAGCATTGGTTCCCTTTTTTTTGGAGATTGCCAGGGTAACACAGGGATATTTTTTATCTGAATCAATTCCTGTTTTACCTTTGGCATATTTGTGTGAATATTGAAAAGTTGTATATGTATGAGCTTCCACCGGCAGATCTTTGACCAGGGCAATATCCCTGAGATATACGGGTCTGTGGTTTGTAACTCCCACCACCAGGGATTTTACTTCGGCAACAGATGTGAGAAATGAGCTGGTTGAGACTGAAAACTCCATGTCGTTTCTTGAATATTTCCCTGCGGTTACAGAGGCATCAGCACCCTTGAGCACATTTTCAACCTCCACAAGGGAGATTCCAAGTCCATGCATTTTCCCAGGGAGAAGTTCAACTCTTATCTCCCTGGCTCTTCCTCCATGGATGGTGGTTCTGGATATGTTTTTCACCTTGCTGAGCCTTGCCAGGATTTCCTGGCCTGTTCTGTACAGCTCATGGTCACTGTATTTTTCTGAAAAAAGTGTGAAATTTACAATGGGGACATCATCAATTTCCACGGGTTTCACCACCCAGTTTGTAATCACAGGGGCGACAGTATCCATGTTCATGGATATTTTATTGTAGAGCTTTACCAGGGAAGATTCTCTCTTCTCACCCACGTAAAACCTGACTGTTACCACAGCCATATTTTCATGGGATATAGAATATACATACTCAACACCGTCTATCTGCCATAAAAGCCTTTCTAAGGGAGTTGCCACAAGTTTTTCAATCTCTTCAGGATCTGCACCAGGGGCATTTACAAAAATATCTGCCATGGGCACAACAATCTGGGGCTCCTCCTCCCTGGGGGTAACCATGAGGGATGCAGTGCCAAGGGCAAGTGATAGAATAATGAGAATGATAGATACTTTTGCATTGAGGAATTTTTCAACAATTTTTGATATAAAGTTTCCCTGGCTCCTTATATTGTCTGGATTATCATGGTTCTCTGGATTGTCTGGATTATCATGGTTCTTGGGATTATCATGGTTCTTGGGATTGTCTGAGTTCTCTTGATTCCCCTGGTTGCTGCGGTCACTCATTTTACACCGCCCTTAAGAGTCTCTCCTCCCTTAAGGCCAGATAGGATTTCAACCATCTCCCCCATTACTCTGCCTGTTTTTACGTATCTTCTATGGAATTTGTCCTTCTCTTTTACCATGACAATGTCTAACTGACCGATCTCCATGACTGCATGAACAGGGACCAGAACAACATCCTTTCGGGCTTCTGGAATTAAAAGTTTTCCATACATACCTGGATAGAGCCCTGGAAGAACCGGAATGGCTGCTTTGACAAGAAATGTTCTGGTTTCAGGGTCTGCATAGGGAATTATCTCCTCAACCGTTGCCTTGCAGGTTTTACCAAGGCTTGTGATTTCAGCCTCAAGTTCCATCCCTTTTTTTACTCTGTTGATCATGCCCTCTTGTACATGGGCTTCGATTCTGAATCCGGTCTCGGTTCTAATGGTTACTAAAGGTCGGCCTGGAAGGGCAAGATCACCGGATTCAACCATTTTTTTAATGACTCTGCCTTTAAACGGAGCTATTATTTTTGTGAATCCAAGTTCAATCTCTGCCTCTTTTAATGCCTGCTCTGCCTGTTTAATTCCTGCCTCTGCTTCTTTTCGGGCCTGATTTGCCCTGGACAGGCCCGCCTTTGCCTGGAGCCAGAAAGATTCAGCTGATTCAAGCTCCTGCTTTGTTGCAGCAGAAGAGTCATAATACCCTTTTATTCTTTTATATCTCTGCTTTGCCTCTTTGTAGGCTGCCCTGGCAGATTGAATGGATTCCCATGCCTGTTTTTTTGAAGCCCGTACTCCCTGGAGGGCCTGCTCTGTTCTGGTAAACCTTGCCTTTGGTTGTCTTGCATCCAGGGTTATCAGGAGTTCTCCCTTTTTTACATCATCCCCCGATGTTACATGTACCTGTTTCACCTGGGCCCTTATCTGGGATTCAATTTTTGTTTCCATCCTGGGCTTTATTGTGCCAACAGCCCTGTGTTTTTCTGTGATTCTCTCAACCCTTGCCTTGACGTTAATTTTTTCTTTAATGTGAGTTACAAGGAGATCTTCTGTAAAAGAAGTACCTGCAAAGGAAGTACCTGCAAAGGAAGTACCTGCAAAGGAAGTACCAGAAACCAGAAGTGCAATAATAAGTACCTGGGTAAAAATAATCCCATAAAATTGCCTGGGACAAAATGCCTGATTAATTTTGTTCAGGTATTTATATGAAAGTCCTGGCAAACCAGGAGTAGGGGCAACCCCCTGTGGTTGCCCTTCATCAGGGGCAAAAAAACGATCATTTTTTCTGGAAATCAGATTTTTGACAACCAGAAGTTTATCAGCGAGGGAAGCGAGTCTGTTGCAACTTCTGGTTGGCTTACGAGTGCAGCGAGCCAAGCCAGCTATGTTATTATCCATGATTTTTATTCCTTTTCCCAGATTGTGGATAGAATTCCCAAGGCTCTGGCAATCTCTCCCTGTGCTATTTTTTTGTCGTAACGGGCAGCGACCAGGTTTATTTCAGCCTGCTTTTTTGCAAGTTCGGTTTCAAGGTATCTGGTTATGGGTACAGAGCCTCCCTGGTATCTCTCTCTTGCCAGGGCAAAGGACTCTTCTGCCTGGGCAGTGGCGGTTTTTGCAACCTCAAATCTCTTACTTGCATCTGTAAAACTGAGAAATGCCGTTTTCACCTCTTTAAAAATAGCAAGCTCTGTTTTT
>JAYEHB010000453.1:0-5187 GCA_034659375.1 Thermodesulfobacteriota bacterium | reverse complement strand
CCATGCTCCGGCCATGCCGGTTATATGAAATACCTTGCAAAACAGAACAGGTATTTTATTTTTTATTGTGGATAGAGCACCCTGTAAACGCTTACAATCGGTGACTTGACTGTGAACAGTTACCTGCCCGTGGCAGTTAATGGAAAAAAGTGCTGATACCCCATGTTTTAATTTTAAAAAAAAATTATCCTGTTGTTTCATTTTATCCTTTTTTAGCAGAAATTTGATTATTAGATGCAAAATAATTTTTAAAATATTCCTTAAATATCAGTCTTCCATATCTGGATGCTCTTGTTCCTATATATTTTCTGTGCCCCACAATAACAGCAGCAACAATCTGTTTTTTTCCGTTTTTTGTCTGGCCAAAACCAGTAAACCAGTCATATTTCACAGTGTGTTTTTTGTTGGAAAGGGAACCTGTTTTTCCGCCGATATTGAGCTTTGATAAAATTGAATCCTTTTTAAAACCGCGAAAGGCTTTACTTGCAGTTCCCGTTGCAATGGTTTTGTTCATCATTTTCATTATAGTGTGAGCAGTCTCTTGTTTAATTGCTCTGTTGCCGGAGATATTTTTTTGTTTATATACAGCCTCTCCTTTGGAATTTGTTACTTTTTCAACTATCCATGGAACAGGCTGGCTCCCTGAATTGATAATAGTGCTTGTTACCATGGCAGCAAACAAAGGTGATATGGTTGTAGTCTTGTTAAATCCGCATCCAACTTCAGCCCATTGATATGATTTGTCAGTTATTTTAATGGAACCTGGCTCAAAAGAGATGTCTGAATCAATTGATCTGTTAAATCCAAAGGCATTTGCATATTTTCTTAAGGTTTCCCCGCCAAGATATATAGAACCTAACTTGCCGAAAACCGGATTAATGGATTCTGCAAAAGCATGGGCAAAACTTACTTTTCTGGTATAGCGGTTTCTTTTTTCCTTTAACTGACGTTTGTAGAGAGTATATTTGCCTCCATTAAAATAGAGAGGTGTCTGTAGGGTGTATCCGCATGTTTCCACTGCAGCAGACGCTGTGATGATTTTAAAAATACTTGCAGCGGGGTAATCCCCTGCTGCACAGGGATTCATCTCTGGATCAGACAGGTTAAATCCTGTCATGGCAAGGATTTCTCCTGTTCCAGGAGCCATGGCAATAATTCCTATGGAGTGTGGTTTTCCCCTTGTCAGAGTTTTCAATCTTTCAAGTTTTTTAAGGATAAAGTGCTGAAGCTGCATATTCAGGCTTGTCTCTATTTCAACCATGGTATCTTTAAATTTCAGAGTAATATTCTTTTTTTCACAATTTACAAGTTTCTGGGTTAAAAGAAGGGTTTGCAGATCTTTTTTTGTGAATTTTTTTTTGTCTTTTTCAGCCAGTGCAACCTGGCCGTTTAAGCCGGTATCCTGTTTATGATATGCATCAGCATTTTTAGTATTATTATTATTATTGGGGAAAATATTAATATCAGCCAGGTCGATACCGTACAGAATAAGAGAAACCACAAAAACAAGCGTTAAAGTCTTTTTGATTTTTGAAAAAGTCTTTTTTCTGCCTGAATGCAGTTGCAGGTCAGTTTGAAATCCCCGCCATGAATTTTTTTTTAAATTATTATGCAATACTCGGCATCCTTAATATTAGCCAGTTTTTTTGTTAATCCTTGGAAAAAGAACAGGAGGTTTTTCAAGTTTTATACCGCAGGAAAGCTGCTGCCATGGCATGATCTCTTCCAGGGTGTAAAAATCAGGGGCCAAACTTGAACCATCTTCCCTTGTTTTATGTGAAATTTCCTGCCTGACTCCAATAAGCTGCTGGATTTTAAATGATGTTTCCGGCATTACAGGATATATAAGGCAGGAGACAACCCTTAATCCTTCAGCAAGGTTGTAGATAACAGTTTCAAGTTCTTTTTGTTTTGTTTCATCTTTGGCAAGAGCCCAGGGTGCATTTTCATCAATGTATTTATTCATGGTTGAGATGAATTCCCATACAGCAGTTAATGCTTTATGAAATTTAGTTTTTTCCATTGACTCTTTAAAATCAGCAATTGCTTTTTCAGCATGATTTTCAAGGGAAAGTTTTTTTTCTGTTTCAATATTTTTGTCGGAATATGGCAGAATCCCTTTGAAATATTTGTGGTTCATGACAAGAACCCTGGAACATAAGTTTCCAAGATCATTTGCAAGATCTGAATTGATTCTCTGAACAATGGCCTCTTCTGTAAAATTGGCATCATGGCCAAATACCATCTCCCTCATGAGAAAATACCTGAATGCATCTTTTCCATATGTTTTTGAAACTTCAACCGGATCTGTTACATTTCCAATGCTTTTTGACATTTTACTGCCGCTTACATTCCAGAAGCCATGAACATTCAGGCTCTGGTAAGGTTCTATGCCTGCAGCTTTCAGCATTATGGGCCAGTAAATGCCATGGGGTTTGATTATATCCTTGGCAACAAAGTGATTAGTATGGGGCCAGAATTTTTTAAAAAGCTCTCCCCTGGGATATCCCAGAGCTGAGATATAGTTTGTAAGGGCATCAAACCAGACATATGTGACAAAATTCTCGTCAAAGGGAAGTGTGATTCCCCAGGTGAGGCGTGATTTTGGTCTTGATATGCAAAGATCCTCAAGGGGTTCCTTTAAAAAGGAGAGCAGCTCCTTTTTGTATTGATCAGGTCTTATGAAGTCAGGATTGTTTTTAATATGGTCTATGAGCCAATCCTGGTATTTGCTCATTCTAAAAAAATAATTAGACTCTTTTATCTTTTCAGGTTCAGTGCCGTGATCAGGACATTTTCCGTTAACAAGTTCACGTTCCTGATAAAACCTTTCACATCCAAAACAGTATATCCCTTCATACGCACTAAAATAGATATCTCCTGAATCATAAATTTCTGATAAAAGGTTTTCAACTGTTTTGATATGATCAGGATCTGTTGTGCGGATAAAATAATCATTACTTATGTTAAGTTTCGGCCACAGGTTTTTAAAAAGACCGCTTATTTTATCTGTATACTCCCTGGGGGTGGAATTTTCTTTTGATGCTGCATCAACAATTTTGTCACCATGCTCATCAGTTCCTGTGAGAAAGAATGTTGAAAAAGAGTTCATTCTGCTGAATCTTGCAGCAACATCCGTGGCAATTGTTGTGTATGCATGTCCCAGGTGTGGTTTTGCATTTACGTAGTAGATTGGTGTTGTAAAAAATAGAGGTTTGTCTGTATTCATTATTTTTCTCTTTTTTGTAAATATTCGGCTTAACATTTACTTTTTTTTTGTTATGCCTGTCAGAGCATGAATTTCTTTTGGGCTTATGATTTCTGATTTATCAGCAATAAGTTCAACACCATCTTCCATGCGCACAGTTACGCTGCCCTTAAGAATGTTTTGACGAATTATTTTACCCCGGCCCTTTTTGGTTTCAATGTTTTTACCAATTCTTGGCAGCTCTTTTTTTAAAATTTTATAGGTCTGGTTTTCAAAAGTAAGACAACACATCAATCTTCCGCACAGTCCTGAAATTTTAGTTGGATTAAGTGAAAGTCCCTGTTCTTTGGCCATTTTAATGGAGACCGGGATGAAATTGTTCATAAAGCAAGAGCAGCAGATCTCCCTGCCGCATCTTCCTATTCCTCCGCACTGCTTTGACTGATTCCTGATTCCCACCTGGCGCATTTCAATGCGTATGCGATATTCCTTTACAAGAATTTTAACAAGTTCACGGAAATCAACTCTTCCATCAGCAGTATAGAAAAAAGTCAGTTTAGTTGTATCAAATGTACTCTCCACAGAAAAGAGATTCATTTTAATTTTAAGATTTAAAATAGAATCCTGACAAAACTCAAACGCTTTTTGTTCAAGTTTTATGTTCTCTTCCCGTTTTAGAAAATCATTTTTTGTTGCAATGCGGAAAATATGTTTGAGTTCTTTCTTTTTTTCCGATTTTTTATGGGGGGCAGGTGGAACAGCAATGGTACCATATCCCAGGCCCATTTCTGTCTCAACGATAACTTTGTCACCTGAATTCAGGATAAATGCACTGCTGTTAAAATCATATATTTTGCCAGCAGGCTTGAATCTTACACCGGCAACATTTGTCATTATATTCTCCCTTAAGACCTCAAAATTTATAATTTGAACAAAAATAAAAAAATAATCAAATACCTGAAACACTTTTCACTGTTCATTTAATGTCATTTTTAAAAAAAAATGCTCCAGGGTAAGTCTGATTACCGTGTTTGCCTTGATTTTTTTTTCAACCTCATATAGCTCTTTAATCAATGATAGACTTTTTTGTACGGGCAGGCTTTGGGTGATTTTTTTTAAAAGTTCCGGATAATCTGAATTAATTATTTTTTCCGGGGAAAAATTGTACACAGCAATATCCCTTAACCATGTTCTTATTATTGAAAGGGAATCAACAATCAGTTCAGATTCTTTGCTCAGTTTTTCTGTAAAAACCATTACAGAGAGCTTGTCTCTATATCCGCCTCCCTTGATGATTATACTGGAAATTTCCTGAATAATCCATCTCCTTCTTTTAATCCAGTCAGTTTTATCAGTTTCATCAGTTTTATCTGATATATTGACAAACATGAGAGCCTTTTTAATACTTCCATCTGCATATGCAGATGCCACAGAAGCCATGGCAGGATCAACGGCATGATCATTGACAAGTTTATCTTTTATGATTTTAGAGGAGATTGGTTTAAATCTTATATGTCTGCATCTTGAAATAATAGTTGGAATAAGATCAGTAAGATTTTTTGCAGTTAAAATAAAGAAAGTCCTTAAAGGAGGCTCTTCAAGTATTTTTAAAAGTGAATTGGAAGCCTCAATATTCATTGTGTCAGCATCCTCAATAAGAATCATTCTCATTTTTGCTTCATGGGGTCTAACAGCAATGGATGAAAAAATCTCCTTTATCCGGGCAATTTTGATTATATTTTTGTCCGGTGATAGACAAATAATATCAGGATGCACTCCTGCTATTATTTTTTTGCATGATTTACATTGGTTGCATGGTTTGCCCAAAGAGGAACTTTTTTCATCAATCTGACAATTTATTGTCCGGGCAAATTCCATTGCAGCCTGTTTTTTGCCGGAACCCTTTTGGCCTGTAAAAAGAAGAGCATTGGGAATATTGCCTGCCTTAAGAACTCTTTTCAATGTTAAAGAAGTGTCAG
>JAYEHB010000452.1:0-5189 GCA_034659375.1 Thermodesulfobacteriota bacterium | reverse complement strand
TGTTGCAAAGACTTTCAAGATCAACAAAAGTTGACACAAGTCCTGTACTGCTGAAACTGAACTTGTGTTCTTCAAAAAAACGTACAGGCTGAAGAACACTTTTAACTTATGGCTTACATCCCCTACCTTGAAGGGATAGGGGTTTTACGCCATCTTTATAAAAAGCAATAGTGAATATTATGCGTATATAGTGTACGCTGTTCATATTTGTGAATCAGTTGCATCAATATTTCAACTGTTATTGTTTAACTATTATTAAAAGGAAAAGGGAAAAAACATGAAAAAAATTTTGGGATTAACAGCTATTCTGGCTTTTGTATCCATGATGATTTGCATGCCTTGCTTTGCTGCGAATCAATCGGATCTTGGAAAACAGCTTGATCTTGCCGACGACATTACCAAGGAGGCAATTGCAGGGCCGGGAAGTATCCAGGTTACCACGGGTAAAGACATTCTGATGAGCTTTGGCTCCACAGTCAGAATCATTCCAACTTCTGAAAGTAACTGGGATTTTGGTGTCAGTGACAGTGATGCTGTTAAAGCAGCAGGAGGATTGGTTTACGGAAATGCCCCTGGGAATCTTTTACGGGAACATGCCAATGAAACCGGATGGGTTGAAGATGGTTATATTCGAACTGAAACAAAAATTCACTTCAACGCCATGCCAAAAGACAGGGTATGGAGTTTTTACGCAGCCCTGGAGTTTGACAGACCACTTGATACAGTCAGTGTCGATTCAAGGGGCGGGAAAGACAATGATTCCAGTTACTTCGGACTTGAAAGACTGCATATATCCTATGCCCTTCCATGGAATATGAGACTCCATGCAGGATGGGATATCTGGCATGTTGATGTCATGGAAGGTGCCGGCATGGTTTACGGAGATGACAATCCTGGATTCTGGCTTACAGGCGAAAATGGAGCACTTAGTTACAACCTGGGATACTTTAAACTTCAGGAGAATAACTTTCAGGTGGATCCGGCAGCCATGGGTGATGACAGAAATAATGACAGGGATCTTTATGCAGGTTACGTAACATTGAAACCAAATGATCAGCATAAATTTCAGTTTTTTGGTCTTTATGACGGAATCAGAGGCATTAAAACTACTGACTTTACGGGTTATCTTGGCTCTCCCTTTGGCATTACAGGCGATGTACCAGACACAGATTCATACCATGCAGGCGGCTACTGGATAGGAAAAATAGGCAAAATAGAGATGTTTTTTGAAGGTGTTTATCAGTTTGGAAATGCTGACAATACAGGTCTTGAAAACTCTGTGGGACCGGATCGAGCCACTCCCCTTGAAGATGATTATGATATCAACGCCTATGCTCTTGCCGCAGATATTTCCTATGAATTTAAGGGAATATTAACAGATTTCCCCCTTAAACCCCACCTTGGTTTCATGTACACATCAGGTGATGATGATCCCTATGATGACAAACTTGAAGGCTACAACGGAGTTGAGAATGCCCAGCGTTTTTCAGCCAGATGGGGCGGAGAAAATACAATTATTGGTGATACCAATATGATGTTAGGATCTGTTCTTTATGGATATCAGCCTGAACTTTATGGTAATGGAACACCTGTATTCACCGGTGGTCTTCAGAATATGGCAGGATCGGGCAACGGAAGGGGCGACAATCCAGGGTTAACTATGGTCAGTGCCGGTATAACAGTGGCTCCCAAAATATTTATCATTTACAAAACAAATCTAAACAATTTCTGGTGGAATGAAGATATTTATGTGACAAATATTGTTGATCCTGTGGCTGCAACAATTAATGGTCCCCAAAAAGTTGATGCAGGCTATGTGGGAACAGAGTGGGACAATGAATTGACATTTGCAACCAGCAAGCACTCTTTTATCAGGGGACAGGCATCGTTTTTCTTTCCAGGAGAGGTCATTGAGGATGTAACAGAAGCCTTAACCGGAGAAGAATGTGATGATGTTGTCACACGAATTGCTGCAGAATTTATTTTAAATTTTTAACCATTTTTTTTAATCTATCAGGCAAAAAAGAGTGCAGGTGCCATTACAAAACAGGGCACCTGCACTCTTTGTGTTAATTGTCATTTGGGGGTTGGTTCTAACGTCGGCCATATATCCTGATTGCAGGAACAACGAAAGCCTGACCCCACCCTCAACGAAAGCCCCCACCCTCAAGTGGCCAAATATAGAACCAAGCCCGTCATTTGCAAAGGAGACCTATTAATGAACTCAGCCATTAAAAAAAATTTTCCCATTATTTTGATTGTATGTCTCTTTGGATGTGCATCCGGTCCTGATATTGTTTCCACCGACAAAAATAACACCAGGTTTTCCAATGCTGAAACCAGAGAAATCTGCATTGACAATCCCACCATGATTTCTGGAGATTATTTCAGAGAACGGCAACAGACACCGTCCCTGAATCTTGGACAACTATTAGCATCCAAAAAAAAAAGCAGCTCAGACCAGAAAAATCTGGAAAAAAAAGTAGAACAGCTCCAGCAGGAAGTGGCATCCATAAAAAATTCACCAGACACCCTGAAAACAATAAAAAAAAATCTGCCTGAACATAACAATGTAAAAGTTAAAATTGGTTTACTCATTGATAAAACCAGCATTTCACCGGCAAATATTCATTATCTCTCATCTGCAGCTGTAAAGCTTGAAAGCAAAATGCCCATGGTGCTTGTGAACAATGATGAAATTTATGAAACCCTTGCAAAAAGCCAGGATATAGAAAACAAGGATCTCTACAGAACCTCGGGGATTTTAACTGTATATCCCGGTATCAGGATGCTGGTATTAGTGGAAAATTTTAAATTTCCAGATATTTGTCCCGGCATGGCCAGTGCAAAGATTTCAATTGTGGATTCAGGGCTGTTTCACAGATACCAGTCCATGAATATTAAAATGCCGGTAAAAAATGCAGGGGACATCGGCAAATTCACCGAAAATATTATGTATTCAGCCCTTGGCAAGGCTGTTAAAGCAAGTAAAATCTCCCCATGGTTCTGCCGAATTTTCTCAAAAGAAAAAAATTTATTTTACATAAATGCCGGTAAAAAAACAGGTCTGAAAAAAGGGGATCTCCTGAAAATAATCAGTGGCGGCAAATTGATTAAATCCCCGGCAGGAATTCCTGCCGGCTGGATACCCGGCCAGGAAAAAGGAATTTTAAAGGTGGATCTGCTGTTTGGAAAAGATTTTGCGGAATGCTCGCTGACCAAGGGAAAGGAGCCATGCACAGAGGATCTCCTCGTCAACAACCCCTGAGCTAAAGACTCAAGGGGCTTGCAAGGCAACCTTGCCGGTTTCATATAAAAACTCTTGCCTTTTTTAAGAAAAAAGTATAAAAATTCAGTTTAAAAAAGTCTTTGTATCATTCTAATTTTACAAAACATAAGGAGTTTTTTTGTGAAGAAAACAGTCCTATTAATTTTTGCAATTACGGCAGGTCTATGTATAAACTTTGTTTCAGTTACCAATGCTGCAACACCTGTGAGAATTGCTGTACTTCCTTTTGAAATCAATGCTGCAGATAATTTTGATTTCCTAAAGGATGGAATTCAGGCAATGCTTGGCTCCCGCCTTTCATGGAAAGAGAAAACCCTGGTAATAGACCAGGGCAGTGTTAATACCACTGCTGATTCCATTAAAAATTTTACAGGCAAAAGCCGTGCATTACTCATTGGAGCAAAGCTGAACGCTGATTATATTATCTATGGCAGCCTGACAATTATTGGGGAAAACGCCAGTATTGACGCAAAGATAACAGATATTACAGGAAAAAATCATGATTCTCTTTTCAGCCAGACCAGCAATTTAGGAGAGGTTATTCCTGAGATAAACAGATTTGCAACTAAAATCAATGAGACTATTTTTAATAGAACAAGTCCAGGAAAATCATATACTGAGCAGCCTGCTACCCGGCAGAGAGTAGAGTCTACCCCGCAAAATGCCGTGCAGCCTGCTCCTGGATTTATTACACAAAAAGCCGTACCAGAAGCTCCCCTGGAATTTAATGCTCCCAACAAAAATTTTATTCCAGTACATGAAACCAACCATAGAGACAACTACTGGAAAAGTAAAACTTTGAATGAAATTATTACAGGCATGGCTTTTGGAGATGTAAACAATGATGGAACAGCAGAAACTGTTTTAATTTCTGATCACCAGGTATATATATATAAAGTCTCCAACAACAGATTTATCAAAATTGCAGCAATAGCTAAAAACAGGCTTAACCACTACATTGGTGTTGATGTGGGTGATATAAACAAAAATGGAATACCTGAAATATTTATATCAGCTCTTACCCCTGACAGAGACAAAATCAACTCACTGGTTCTTGAGTACAACGGATCAAAATATGTAAAAATCATTGATAACTCCCCATGGCACTATCGTATTACCAACGTAGTTAAAGGTGAACCTGTACTTCTGGGTCAAAAAATGGATCACAAAAAAAATAATATTTTCTCTTCCCCTGTTTTTGTAATGGAATGGAACAATTCAAATTATATTTGGAAAAAACGGATTCTCGACAAAAAAAATGCCCATGTCATTGGAACTGCCTACGATGATATTCTTGAAAATGGCCAAAAAAATGTAGCAGCCTTTGATCAGGGCGACTACATTTCAGTTTTTAGAAAAACAAAGAGAGCTGCCTGGACAGGAAGCAATAAAGCAGGAGGAAACATGAGTTATTTTTCCCTGCCCAAAGAAAATCCAACTGAATTTGGTCAAAATATCCAGTATTTTCCAATGCGCATTAGAACAGCAGATACAGATCAGGACGGCAGAACTGAAATTATCACAGCCTGTAACTATGACATAGCAAAGGGTATATTAAAAAGTTTCAGGTCTTTTTCCAAAACCCATATTGAAGCACTGGCATGGGATGGATTAGGACTTTCCACAATCTGGAAAACAAGACCCATATCAGGGCGTATCAGTGATTTTTTCATTGAAGACTTTGACAATGATGGAGTTAAGGAGATGGTTATATCACTTGTTACAAAAGAAGGTGCCACTGCTTTTAGTTCCACTGAAAGCATCATTATTGCATATGAACTCACTGCAAATTAGAAAAACAGGATAAAATTTATATGAAAGTCCTGTCAAAACAGGAGTGTAACTTTCATCATTTGTTGTGTGCAGACTTAGACCACCAGGGCTGCCATGGCAGTTATAA
>JAYEHB010000451.1:0-5195 GCA_034659375.1 Thermodesulfobacteriota bacterium | reverse complement strand
AGTCCCTGCAAGCGAGGAACTCCCTTCACTGGCTGCGAGGGTTTAAGCAGACCGGAGTCCCTCGCTTGCAGGGACTTCGGCGTTGGACAATGTCGATGTGGACCAACTGGTTTGTTAGTTCCAGAACGGAGCAGAGTCTCTGTTGCAAAGACTTTCAAGATCAACAAAAGTTGACACAAGTCCTGTACTGCTGAAACTGAACTTGTGTTCTTCAAAAAAACGTACAGGCTGAAGAACACTTTTAACTTATGGCTTACATCCCCTACCCTGAAGGGATAGGGGTTTTACGCCATCTTTATAAAGGGTCTTAAAAGCGACAAAATAAAACAGGTACTTGGTTCAAAGCCCTATGATGATGTTATCCACAGGGACAACCTTGTGACAGCTGACAGATAGTTGTTCATATGCCTTGTTCCCAAACTGGAGAAAAAAATCATGACAACAGAAAAGACTATTATTGAGATTGCCGAAAAAGCAAAACTTGCCTCAAGAAAGATTGCAGTCACCAGTACTGAAAAAAAAAACCAGGCCCTGTATCTTATTGCAGAAAAGCTTAAATCCTTTGAAAAAGAGATAGAACTTGCCAATAAAAAGGATCTTAAAGCAGCAGAGGAAAAAAAAATCTCCCCGGCAATGCTGGAAAGACTGAAGATCACTCCTGAAACAATAGAGTCCATGATCCAGGGCCTTAAAGAGGTGGCAGCACTACCCGACCCGGTTGGAGAAGTTACAACAACACTGACAAGACCCAACGGGCTCATGGTATCCAGAATGAGGATCCCTTTAGGAGTCATAGCAATGATCTATGAATCCAGGCCAAATGTGACGGTTGACGCTGCTGCCCTCTGTTTTAAATCAGGAAATTGTGCCATTTTAAGGGGCGGGTCTGAAGCATTTCACTCCAACATGATCCTGGCAGAAATAATAGGTGAAGCCCTGGGAGAAGCAGGACTTGACAGGGACATTATCCAGGTGCTGCCCATGAGGGACCGTAAAGCCGTAACCCATCTCTTAAAACAGGAGGAATCAATTGACCTTGTTATCCCCAGGGGTGGAGAACAACTTATCCGATTTGTTGTTCAGTCCTCATACATTCCTGTTTTAAAACATTACAAAGGTGTCTGCCATGTATATGTTGACAAGATTGCAGATATTGACCAGGCAAATAATATATGCCTGAATTCCAAGACCCAGCGCCCCGGCGTATGCAATGCCATGGAGACCATGCTGGTCCATGGGAAAATTGCAAAAGAGTTTCTGCCGAAAATGGTGGAAAAATTCAAGGAAAATGGTGTTGAAATCAGGGGATGTGAAAAAACCCTTGAAATAACTCCCGGTCTCTCAAAGGCAGAAGAAAGCGACTGGCACGCAGAATATCTGGATCTTACCCTGGCCGTCAAAATAGTTGACACCATGGATCAGGCAATGGATCACATTGCCAGGTATGGATCAAATCATACAGATGTCATAGTCACTGCTGATTATAACAGGGCCAACAATTTTATTAAAAATGTATCCTCATCCATGGTTGGTGTAAATGCATCCACCAGGTTTAATGACGGAGGTGAGCTGGGGCTTGGAGCAGAAATAGGTATAAGCACCTCAAAGCTCCACGCTTTTGGTCCCATGGGCCTTGAAGAGCTGACCACCACCAAGTTTGTTGTTCTTGGCAAGGGACATACAAGAAATTAGATAAGCAAAAAAGCAAAAAAAATATGAATACGGGCTTATTTGGAGGAACATTCAATCCTCTTCACAATGGTCACATTGATGTGATATCCCATGTGAAAGAGAAATTTGCACTGGATATTATCCATGTTATTCCCTGTGCAACCCCGCCCCATAAAAAAGACACTAACCTTGTCTCTGCAGAAATACGGTTTGAGATGGTTAAAAAATCCATTAAAAACATAAAAGGCCTTATTCCATCAGATGTTGAGATAAAAAGAAAAGGCAAATCATACACCATTGATACCATTAATCAGTTTAAAAGAGAGTCTGATCCTGGAACTAATTTCTTTTTTATCATGGGGTCAGATGCTTTTTTTGATATAAAAACCTGGAAAAAAAATCTGGATATATTCCGCCGTATCGCTATTATTGTTATGATCAGGGCAGGAGAAAAAAGAAAATTAAATTCCATTGAGTCTTTTATACAAAATATGGTATCAAATAAATATCTATATAACCGGCATGGCCGGAGCATGGTTACTGCATCGGTCACAACAAAGAATGAAAGTCATTTGATTCCAAATAGTTGGAAGGACTTTCATATACAAGAGAGGAGCAACTCATTTTTTCATCCATGGATGAAACCTGTTCATATCTGTAACGTACCGGCAATTAATATATCATCAACTAAAATAAGAAATCTTGTAAAAAAAAATCTTTCCACAAAATCCATGATTCCCGATTCTGTGGAAAAAATAATTAGAAAAAAAGGATTGTATCTATGACAGATAAAGATGGGACAGATAAAGATGGGACAGATAAAGATGGGACAGATAAAGATGGGACAAATAAAAATGGGACAGATAAAGATGGTCAAATTGAAAATATTGAAAAATACATTAAAGCTGCACTTTCAAGAAAGGCTGAAAACATTATTGCCATTGACGTGCGGGAATTAACATCCTATGCAGATGCCATTATAATAATCACAGGAAGATCAGGACGTCAGGTAACATCCATTGCCGAACATATACAGATTACCATGAAAAAAGAGAAAAAGCCTCCCATTGGCTTTGAAGGAGTTAAGTTAGGAACATGGGCACTTCTGGATTTCGGAGATGTAATTATTCATGTTTTTGACAAGAAGACAAGAGAACTGTATGATATTGAAGGTCTGTGGAGTGATGCTCCAAGAATTGATCTTTCTAAATTTTAGGTTTTTATGTTTTTATCTTTAAGGACGCTGTGTGGGTGATAGGGTTTTGACACTTTGACCGGTAAAATTAAGGTCAGAAAGTTGATAAGGTCAGAAAGTTGAGTTATTTTGACAAAAAAAGTTAATGGGGAAAAATGGATATGACAAAAAACAATAAAAGAGTTGATGCTCTGATCATACTTGACGGATGGGGAATAAATCCTGATAAAAAAGGAAATGCTGTAGCCATTGCCAACACCCCTTTTCTTGACATGATTGAGGATAAATATCCATGTACCCATCTGTTATGTTCAGGAGAGAGTGTGGGACTTCCTGCCGGAATCATGGGTAATTCAGAAGTTGGGCACATGAATATTGGTGCAGGAAGAAAAGTTCTCCAGAATCTGGTAAAAATTAATAAATCCATTAAAGATGGTTCTTTTTTTCAAAATAGACAATTTATCAATGTCATGGAACGGGTTAAAAGAGAAGACAAGATTCTCCATATCATGGGCCTGCTCTCGGATGGAGGTGTCCACAGTCACATGAATCATCTCTTTGCCCTGATTGACATGGCCCAAAACCAAGGTGTTAAAAAACTAAAGATCCATGTGATTTTAGACGGACGCGACACGCCTCCAAAAAGCGGTGCAGGATACGTTGAAAAACTTGTGCAATATCTTGCAGAAAAAGAAATCGGGGAAATTGCAACTATCTGTGGAAGATACTATGCCATGGATAGAGATAACAGATGGAACAGGGTTGAAAAAGCATACAACCTCTACACCATGGGAGTTGGAAAAGAGAAAAAAGATCCGGTTAAAGCTGTCACAGATGCCTATGAACAGGGCCAGACCGATGAATTCCTAATGCCTGTACTACTAACAGAGAACCCTGATAAAGCTGACAAAACTAATGAATTTGATAAGTCCAGGGAAACAATCAAAGATAACGACGGATTTATCTTTTTCAATTTCAGGGCAGACAGGGCAAGAGAGATAACAAGGGCATTTACTGAAAAAAAATTTACAGATTTTGAGAGAAAGGCATTTATTGATATTCCTGATTTTCTCTGCATGACCCTTTACGACGAATCCTTTACCCTGCCAGTGGCTTTTGGTCCCCAACATTTTTCTAACATCCTTGGAGAGATAATAAGTAATCATGGAATGAGCCAGCTGAGAATTGCAGAGACTGAAAAATATGCCCATGTTACATATTTTTTCAATGGTGGAGATGAAAAAATATTTCCCCTTGAAAAGAGGATGCTGATACCTTCACCAAAGGAAGTTGCAACCTATGATGAAAAACCTGAAATGAGTGCCCAACAGGTTGCTGACGCAGCATGTGAAAAAATAGAATCAGGTGATTTCAGATTTGTTGTTTTAAACTTTGCCAACATGGATATGGTGGGCCACACAGGAATTCTTGAAGCTTGTGTAAAGGGCTGCGAAACTGTGGATAAATGTGCAGAGCAGGTGGTAAAAAAAATCTGGGAAACCGGCGGAACTGCCATGGTAACAGCAGATCACGGCAATGCAGAAAATATGATTGCCAAAGACGGCTCTCCCCATACAGCACACACTCTCAACCCGGTAAGATTCATCATTGCAGGCAAAGAATATGTGGGGCAAAAACTTAAAAACGGTATCCTTGGAGATATTGCTCCCACAGTACTTGAAGTAATGGGAATTGACAAACCCAATGAGATGACAGGAACCTCTCTTTTTGTTTGAACAACCTGCATCTTCGATCCGTGGCAAAAAAAGTATAAAAGTATAAAAGTGAAAATTTGATTATGAATAAAACAGTGACAGACTATATAACCGGACAAACGCTGCCTGACAGCGGACCTGAAGCAAACAGACAACTCTTTGAAAAAATCCTTGTTGATGAAAAGGGTTACTTAAAAGAGGATATCAAAATCAATGAGAAAATAGCGGTAACTTTCAAGGGTGAAGAGTATGTTTCATCCTTAGACCTTGTTGTTTTCTGTAACGAAAAAGCATTTATGGCAATTAAATGCGTGGCAGGCTCCCTTGGCTCATATGAGAGGGAGATCCTTGCTGGAGCAAGGCTTATTTATGATTATCAGATTCCTTTTTCCATATCAACCAATGGAAAAAATGCCCTTGTAAGAAATGCTGTTACAGGAAAAACATATGAAAAAGGGCATAAAGGGCTTGATGCAGTTCCGTCAAAAAAAGATGCTGAAAAGATTTTAGACTCCATAATATTTCAAAAATTTCCCAGAGAAAAAAAAGAGCGGGAGATGATTATCTTCCGCTCCTATAATATTGAAAAAATAAATAAATGCTGAAATTTACAT
>JAYEHB010000450.1:0-5210 GCA_034659375.1 Thermodesulfobacteriota bacterium | reverse complement strand
CTATAAAACCTTTGCAAAAAAAGAAAAACAATCAGCACAAAGTCAAAGATCAGCAATTGCCTGTACAACTGGTAAGGCTTTTAATGAAAAAACTGATATTGACAGCTATTTAAAAGAAAATGGTATAGAATTCACTAATCTTACCGAAGAAAGTTGGATAATCTCAAGCAAAGCTGAAGATAAAATTAAAAAGCGAATTGAAAAAATCGGCACGCCGCTTAAAGAGTGGGATGTTTCAATTAACTATGGGATTAAAACAGGATTAAATAAAGCATTCATTTTAGATGGGCCAAAAAAAGATGAACTTATAGCAAAAGACCCGAAGTCAGCAGAGATCATTAAACCTGTTTTAAGAGAAAGGGATATAAAGAGGTATAGGTCAGAATTTGCTGATTTGTGGTTGATAAATTCACATAATGGTTACGGAGATGTTCGTCCAATTAATATAGATGATTATCCTGCTATAAAAAATCACCTGGATAATTACTGGATTAATATTGAAAAACGGTATGATAAGGGAATCACACCGTATAATTTAAGAAATTGTACCTATGTCAAAGAATTCGAAAAAGAAAAGATTGTCTGGGGGAATCTGGCATTAATTTCACAATTCTGTTTAGTCAAAAGCGGAATGTATATAAATGCGCCAAGCCCATTAATAGCATCTGGGAATAGATACCTTCTTGGCGTATTAAATTCTTCTTTAGCTGATCATTATATTCGTTCAAGAGGTGTTACTCGTAATGGCGGATACTTTGAATATAAACCAATGTTTGTCGAACATTTCCCAATTCCTAAAATTTCTATTTCACAGCAACGTCCTTTTGAAGTCCTCGTGGACTGCATTCTGTTTGCCAAAGAAAACAATATGAAGATTGAAGCGGATACCTTTGAATCTGTCGTTGACGGCATGGTTTATGACCTCTATTTTGAAGATGAGATGAAAAGTGATAACTGTTATATCACAGACAGAATAGGTGAGATAGTCAAGCCGTTTAAAGAAGATGACAGCAATGAATTTAAGAAAGAATACATTGAAAAACTTCATGCTTTTTGCCGAAATGATAAAACAGTTTTTCGGGGATTGATACATCGCCGAAATGTCAAAGTGGTAAAAATCATTAATGGAGAGACAAAATGAGTGATAAACACAGCAACAGCTACGCCTGTTATCAATCTTATTCTTGATTATAAAGAGTATTTAATTGAAAAATATCATACATTTCTCAACGAAGCCCGACTTTCTGCCCTTGCAATTTCCATTTATATGGTTGCAATAAAAAGACTTCTTGATGTGCTGGAAACAGACAGCCTTAAAATTCTTGTACTTGATGATCTTCTTATCAGTCTTGATATGGGAAACAGATTAAAACTTCTTGAAATATTAAAAAATGAGTTTGTAGATTTTCAAATATTCTTTTTTACCCATGACAAGGAACTTTATGAAATCTATAAAAATAAGCTTGCCTGGAAAAAATATGAATTCTATCTTGATGACCATGATGATATCCCGGGTGTGATCCTGAAACAGGGCAGATCTGAAATTGAAAGAGCAAAGGTTTTTTAGGGAAAAAATTAAGACTTCAATTTGCGTAATTGCCGAATATTTACTAAATATTTTCCAAGATCTTAAGAACTTCGGCACACTTTTCCCGGGAACGTTTTTCCATGGCCCCGGCCTCGGCCAGGGTTTCGTCTTTAAAAGTCTTATCATTGATATCTTTCATATTTATCAAAACATTCTGGTATGCTCCCCATATCCCTGTTGCAAGAGCTTTGGCACCCACCTGAACATCTGATTTTGACGCAGGATTCCCATACCTGGCCACCTCGCACAGAACATCCCAGGCATTGTCACCAAGACGCATGGTGGTCAAAGGTACTTTGATGGCAGTTTTCAGCCCTGCCTGCATTTTGGCTCTGCGTGCCGATTTTTCGGCTTGTGTGCCTTTAGGCATCCTCAATCCTTCCATGTACTCGTTAAAGGCAGACGTGTCAGCATCAATCAGAGGAATAAGCTTTCTGGTCAATTCATGCAGGAGCGGGATACTCTTCTGCATGTGATGTTCCACATTTTCAAATTTTCTTACACCCTGGGTGAGTTTTGCAACCATTGATCCCAAACCGGTTCCCATGGCTGCCATGGCCGCAGACGCTGATCCACCACCGGGAGCGGATGTGCGGGCGGCTATTTCCTGGATAAATCCACGCACGCTCATAGAGGCTAAAGGTTCCTCTGGCGGTTCTGCCACAATATATTCGATGATTTTATCCTTTGGTACAAATGGTGATACAGAGTTGAGTCCCATACGTTCAACTGCCAGGCGAACCTTTTGCTCTTCATGGTAGATGAATAAATTTTCCTTTTCAATGTAATAGTCTGCTGCCATGAGCATCGATTCCAGGGGTACGATACCAACTATCTCGGAACCTGCCACCCCGACGTTCAATGCGGCTGCTTCCTTTTTAACCTCTTCAAACAGCACGTGAATGGGGGTTATCTTGTAATTGTTCAGATTCACCGTGACCTGGGCAAGATTATACTCATCCACAAACCAGCCCATACCCTTAACATCCTTTAATTTTCCGGGCTGATCATCACTGCGTCCAGCCTCCCTCAGGTTCAGGGCAATACGGTGGGCCTGGTTGGAAGTTCCAAGAATATTCACATTATATGCAATGAGAAACATACGGGCTCCAACAGCTGTTGCCCCCCAGGAAGGCACAAACTCTGACGGGCCGAAATCAGGCTTCCATTTTGGATCTTTCAGCCTCTCTTCTACAGCCTCGTATTCGCCTTTGCGTATATCCGGCAGTTTACGCCGATAATCATGTGCTGCTGTTTCTTCATAGAGAAAAAAAGGCACCTTAAGTTCATCCGCAGCCAGCTTTGCAAATCTGCGGGAAACCTTAATACACTCCTTCATGGTTACATTGGCCACCGGGATAAACGGACATACATCCATGGCACCAAAGCGAGGATGTTCCCCTGTATGATTTTGCATGTCTATTTTTTCCCTGGCAACCCTGGCTGCGGCAAGAGCTCCCTGTACTACTGTTTCAGGATCACCCACAAAGGTATAGACTGTCCGGTGGGTGGATAGACCCGGGTCCACATCCAGCAGGGTACAACCTTTAGTCTTCCTTATCGCATCTGCAATGGCATTGATCACTGCCTTATCCCGCCCCTCGGAAAAATTGGGCACACACTCTATTATTTTTTTCATCTTTGTTTCCTTTGCTTTAAATCAAATTAAATTATTGGGTTGATTGCACCCTTTTAATCATGTTTTCAATATCAGTGGATGTGTTAATCATTTTCAAGTGTACATCAGGATACTTGTTTGTGAAAACCCTGAATATTTGATCGGCAAATGCCTGACCGATTGTGGTGACACCTTTGAAATCTAAGATAACCTCGGTAAATCTATCAAATCTTGATATAAGTCGCTTAGCCTGTGATCTTGAAAGCAAAGACTCTCCTTCATGTTGCATAAGTTCAACCGGGATCAGGGTTTTATGGAAACTCGGGTCTTTATCCAGGTCCGCATAGTCATTAAAGATGTCCTTTAATAAGACAGGTGATTTTTTTCTGATTTCCATATAAACAGAGGTGCCTGGAAGATCTCTTTTTTTTTCCAACATAACCCCTTCCTTATTTCCAACCCCTACAAACCTTAACTTGTGTGAAAAAATTACAAATACATCAAATACTCTGGAAGTAAAAAAGATACCTTCCCCAGAGTGGTTTTCAGAATCAGAGGTGAATTTGCCTTTTGCTAACTCTAAAATTGCTTGTTTTGAATATTCCAAGCCCAGGTCAGTTTTTATTTTTTTAAAAATACCAATTCCATTATCATACACTTCAATTGTGAGCTTTAAATAATTGACAGATAAGTGAATAGTTAATGCATCTGATTCTGAGTGATCAATCACATTGTTGACCATTTCTGTAAAACCATATTGGCAAATTTCTTTTACATTGTTAGGAAGATCTTTTAATAATGGTGCCACGTCTTTTGACCATAGAATATCTTCTTCTAAGTTTTTATTTTCATAATTCCAATTGTAAGCAGCTTTAACTAATTGATAATTAGGAGATCGATTGGAACCAAGCTTTTCAAAAACTTTATCTTCAATCAATTCATTTATATACTTATAAACAGTTGGTTTGGTGATTTGAAAATGATTACAAGTGATTTTTGTTAATGTATTTGGGTTGTCAGAGACATTATTAATCATAAAGTCTTTTATCATTTCGACAACTTCTTTTGTAAATTTCATTTTGATTTTCCGTGTTTTATTATAAAAATAAACATTAAATTACACATACAATAATAAACATAGAACACAATTTACAAGATGTAAAGTAAAAACACTGGATATTTGCCATAAGCCCTTTTTACGTCTAAATCGTCTGTATGTTGTGGCTAAATGGTTCAAAGATACGGCATGTGGTATCCAATTCCTTATGGCAAATATCCAGGTAAAAACAAATAAAGTCTAATCTTTGCTCAGTTTTATGAAAGATGCCAGGAGTTCGGCCGAATACACTGTTTTTTTGAAAATACAGTTTCACCTCTTTTTATGACTGTCTCAACGGTATTGACTCCGACATGATAAGGGATAAACCGATAGGATGGAAATTCAAGAATAAGAAGATCTCCCTGTTTCCCCTTGTCAATACTTCCAATGCTTTGGGCACGGTTGACTGCTGCAGCCCCGTTAATGGTCAGGGCTGTAATTGCTTCTTCCGTACTTAAATTCATGTACAATGTTGCCAGGGCAAAAATAAGGGGGATGGACTCTGAAAAGCATGAGCCTGGATTAAAATCCGTTGCCAGGGCAACTGCACATCCCTGGTCAATCATATAACGTCCTCTGGCATAGGATTCTTTTAAACTAAATGCCGTGCCCGGCAGAAGCGTTGCTACTACACCGGTTCTGGCCATATCTTTTATGCCCTGGCTTGATGCCTTTAGAAGATGATCAGCAGAAACGGCACCCACTCTGGCGGCAAGTTCTGCACCATCGAACTGCACGATCTCATCGGCATGGATTTTGGGATTAATCCCCAGCTCTTTTGCCCTTAAAAGCAATTTTTCGGATTGCTTCACGGAAAAAACATTTTGTTCGCAAAAAACATCACAAAAATCAGCCAGCTTTTTTTCTGCCACCTCGGGAAGCATATCAATGACAAGATCGATGAA
>JAYEHB010000449.1:0-5211 GCA_034659375.1 Thermodesulfobacteriota bacterium | reverse complement strand
AGATCAGCGCATGCCTGGAATGAGTGGAAGTGAGTTTTTAGAAAAGAGTATTCTGCTCAGCCCCGAGTCCCGAAGAATGATGCTGACAGGTTATTCAGACTTTAGTGCCATAATTGATGCAGTCAACAAAGGAGCAATACACCAGTATATTTCCAAACTATGGGATAACACCGATCTGTTATTGAAAATATTCACTGAACTTGCAATTTATAAACAGTTTCAGGAACAAAAACGCCTGTATAAGCTTACAAGATATCAGAACTCCAAACTTTTTGAGCTTGCCGCAAATTTGCGAAAACAAGATAAAAAATTCAAAAAAAAGCTTGCCCAAAAAAAAGAGGAGATGGAGTTACTTAAGCAGGGAATTGCCGATGCCAAGGCAGAAAGTGAAAAAAATGCGGTATCCCAGGGCCTTGATGAACTGCTCACAAGAACCATAAGTATAAACCAGGATAATCTTGTCCAGGTATTTTCCATGGTCAAGGGTGAAATCTCCACCATGATGGAAAAAACAGCACAAAAAAATCAAGTCTCTTTTTTTTCTAAAAACAGTGAAAATAGTTATATTGATGTAAGTGAAATTAAAGATGAGACTTTTGAGACCATAGATCAGGTTATTGAAATTGCTGTGCAAAAGGTTGAGCCGATAGTCTGCGATATTGGTTCAGAGTCTGGTGCCTCTAATTTTGATTCCAGGTATGATTATGATGTTGTACCTGATTTTGGAACTTTGGCATTGAATGATGGATATATAACAGAGAATGAGTTTAAAAGGGTCAGGGAGGAACTTGAAAGGGCCAGAGAGGAACTTGAAAAAAAAGAGGAAAAAGATGCAGGCCGGATTACCATTGATAAAATTCTGGTTGCCAGGGGTTTTATTCGAAGAAACGATTTAAGCAGAATTTTTGTAAAACTGGCCTTTATTGAAAGAAGATTAATGGATCATGAATTTACAAAAGAACTTTTAAACCGTGAAGTAGTGTCAAAAAAGGATATAGACAGGGCATTTCTTAAACAGTTGAATGATTTTGAGGAGAGTGGAGCCGCAACTGCTGTGGCAGATATTCTAATTGAATCAGAGATAATTACACTTGAACTTAAGGATGAAATAGATACAAGCCTTGATATAACCGGGAAAAAGAGGATATCAGCCATTGATCCAGGTTCTGCTGTTTCTTTGGACTTTGACGCTTTTGTTGATCTGCAGATTTCCGAAGATAGATTAAAAGCTTATATCAGGGTTCCAAAGAGCGTCCACGGCATTTTTGCGATTGAGCCCATAAAAAGAATGATAAAAAAACGCAGTATAAAGTATGGCGTTGTGAATGACATGCTTTTGCGGGGATTTATTAGAAATTGTACAAATCCTGAAGAAAAATTTGTTGTTGCAACGGGAGATGCTCCTGATTATGGAAAGAGTGCTGATATTGTTTATCATTTCAGTAGAGAAAAGGAGATTGCAGGTGTGGTTGCAGAGGATGGTACTATTGATTTTCATGAAACAGGTAAATCTGCATATGTAAAAAAAGGTGCCTTGCTGGCTGAACTGATACCCCCAAAAAGGGGAAAACCAGGTCGTGATATATTTGGAGAAACAATACCTGTAAGTGATGTGGAGAATGTCTCTTTGAAGTGTGGAGACGGGGCGGAAATATCAAAGGATGGTTTAAAGACTATTTCAAAAATTTCAGGACAGCCAACTCTTGATCTCAATGGCGTTGTCTCTGTGGTAGAGGAGCTTTACATAAATGGTGATGTGAATTTTAAGACCGGTAATATACATTTTAAGGGTAATGTTGTTGTTAATGGTATTATAACAGACGGTTTTACTATTGAATGTGAACAGCTAACCGCTAACGAGATAAGTGGCGGGATTATCAGAATATCCGGAGATTTGAAAGTTTCCACAGGTATAGTTAACGCAGATATTGAGACAAAAGGAAATATCCAGGCAAAATTTATTAATCGTTCAAAGGTTTATGGGTTTGGCAATATCATGGTGACCCGTGAAATAATAGAGTCCTATATTGCTGTAAGTGGAGAAATCTACAATAAAGCCGGCAGAATAACATCTTCTAATTTGGCTGCAAGAAAGGGTTTTAATGTGATACAGATCGGAACAGAGAAAGCTGAAAGATCCACAATAAGGATGGGTGTTGATGATCATATTAAATGGCTTGCCGGACAATTTGATGCAAAGATGAACAAAATACAAACCAAGCTCGATGTTGCGACCCAGGAGAAGATGGAGTATGAGGAGCAAAAGAACACTCTTCATGTGGATGTTTCAAATCAGACATCTGCCCAGGAAAAGATAACAAAAAAGATAGATTTTATGGAGGAAAAGTTAGGTCAGATAGAAGATAATAAAGATGAAAAAATTAAACTTGGCAAGGATATTAAGGAACTTGAAAAGGTATTGGAACAGGTAGACGACGGGATAAAGGCTGTTTTTGAGGAACAGGATAAGATTTTGAAAAAGATTGAGGTCTATGATGAAAAGATCATGCAGTTCAATGTTTTGTTAGAAGATTTAAAGCAGGAAAAAGAGACTTCAATAGAGTTTCTGGAACTTAATAAGCCTGTTGCTGTTCTTAAAGTGAAGAAAAAAATATTTGCAGGCACCAGAATAGACGGTACCATGACATCAATGATTGTTAAAAGAAATACAGGAACGTCAAAGTTTATGGAGATAGACTCAACTGACCCTGGCAGTCCAGGGGAAAAACAGATAGTTTATTAGATTCTGTAAGTCAACTTAAATTTACAAATTGGTGATTAAATATGGTTGAAAAAGAGCAGTATAAGATACTTGTGGTTGAGGCCAATGAAAAGTTAAGAACCAGAATGTATGATGTCCTGACATCTCAAGGCATGGAAGTGATTTGCGAAAACAGCTCCATTGCTGCCATTGAAACACTTGAAAATCCAGGCTCCTCTCCCTATGCGTTAATAGTCTCAAGTTACAGAATGCCTAAAATGCAAGGTGATGAGATTCTTAAAAAAGCCAGGGAAGTTTCCCCAGATACCCGGAGAATACTGGTTTCTGATGCAGAGGATCTTGAGACCATGGTGAGGGCTGTAAACAGTGCGGATATACATGGCTGTTTTGTTTTGCCTTTAAATAACGATGATTTCATTGCCAAGGTCAACTTAGTCTGTCGGCAGTTTGATAAAATCAAAAAGCATGAAACTTTAAAAAAAGTTATCCGGCGCCAGAATAAGCAGATGTTTAAAATGGCAGCGGATTTTAAAAAAAAGCATGCAAAATACAGTGCTAAAATAGAGGAGAGGAAAAAAAAAATCAGGATTCTTAAATCAATCGGCAGGCATGGTGCAGAAACCGTTGATCCGGAAAAGCCTCTTTCTTTAGAAGAGTTTATTACAAAAAATGAGCTTGATTTTGTTTCTGAAGCTTTTGGTGCTGAGTTCTTACGAATTGCAGAACATATAAGGCATATTTTTACAAAGGCGGCATCAGGTCTCTTTCTTGAGATTGCAGAGTTTGATTATAAAGATATTTTAAAGAACAGCTCTGAAGGTAAGGAGTACCATGACGAGGTCAACAAACTCTTGCCCCTGGTTTTTATGCTTTTGCAGAAAAAGGGGGAGAACTTTGCAAAAACAGATGCCAAAGATCTCTTGCTTGATGAATTTATAGAATTATCCATGTCAGAAAATATGACTAAAGCTTTTTTAAAAATCAAAAAATATGATGCCAGAGTGGTGAACCTGGCAAATATTAAGGAGTTCCTTGTACAAAAAAATATTAAATTTGGTATAAGGGATGACAATCTCATTGGAGCATGGCTTTCAGATTCGGTAAATTATGATGATGCCTTTGTCATTGCAGAGGGGAAAGAACCTCAATTGCCAAAAGATGCTGAAGTTACCTACTATTTTCCTAGAGATTTCCTTAAGGCGGGAAAAGTTAATGATGATGGCAGTATTGATTTTAAAGACAGGGGCGATATTCCCTTTATTTCAAAGGGTGTACTTCTTGCTGAAAAGGTTCCCATGGTAGAGGGTGCTTTTGGGAGAGATGTATTGGGAGATGATATGCCTGTGCCTGACGCTGTGGATTTTGTATTTGGTTCAGGAACAGGTACTGTATTGTCAGAAGACGGGGCAAAGATTTATGCTGATTCTGACGGCCAGCCACACCTGGATGCCATGGGCAATGTTTCAGTCTTTCCTGAATTGAATATAGAGGGCGATGTGGGGTATGAGACTGGAAATATTAATTTTGACGGAAACGTTGTGGTAAAAGGTGTTGTAAAAGAAGGCTTTTCTGTTAAGTGTGCAACCCTTACAGCATCCCAGATTGAAGGTGCCCAGATAAATCTTACAGGGGATCTTAATGTTTCAGCAGGCATTATTGATGCCCATCTTATAAAAGTTCAGGGGAATGTTCAGGCAAAGTATATTAATAATTCAAGAATAGATGCATTTGGAGATCTTATTGTTGAAAAAGAGATAATAGATTCAATAATTTTGTTATCTGGAGCATGTATGAATTCTACAGGCACAATAATATCTTCTATGGTGACTGCTAAAATGGGGGTGGATGCAGGGCGGATCGGGACTGATATTTCAAAGCCTGCAAAATTTAGGGTGGGAGTTGATGATCATATTAAATCTCTTCTGATAAAGGTTGATAAAAAAATAAAAAAAAATCTTGATGCAGGTGCCGAGCTGAAGAGTGAAATTTCAGAATTTAAAAAAGAAGATGAACAACTTCATATAAAGATTTCGGAGCATGCCTATACCCAGGATCGCAACCAGGTGGAGCTTAATGGTATTAAAAAAAAGATGCCGGCTTTGGAGGCCTCGGGAAACATGGAAGTTCTTTACAAGGTTACCAAGGCTGTTGAGCAGATGCAAAAAAAGGCTAAAGAGGCTGAAAATGAAATCAACAGTGCTTTTGCCCGGCAGGATGCCGTTGCCATGGAAATCTCCCGGAGAAAAGGTTCAATTAAAGGGCTTGAGGAGTCAAACAGATCTTTTGTCTATGAGAAAAAGGGATTAAAAGAATTCTCTGCAAAGGATAAACCTGTTCCCGAAGTAAGAGTTAATAAAAAAGTAGCGGCTGGAACTAAAATTGATGGTCCCAATTCATCCAGAATCATTAGAGAGGCTGTTTCACGGTGCAGAATACTTGAAGTTAAAAAAGGTGGTGGAGATGAAGGCGGGCTCAGCTTTTATGAGATG
>JAYEHB010000448.1:0-5222 GCA_034659375.1 Thermodesulfobacteriota bacterium | reverse complement strand
GGAGATATTAGAGATGAAGGTTAAAAAAAATGATCAAAAGATAAATAGACTAAAAAAAATCTGGGAAATTGATTCATGTTTTAAATGCCCTGTTGCAGGATTTTGTTTTTCCATTGCTGAACAGAAGAAAATTCTTAAAACACCTGGCAATTGTGCCCAATGCAAGGATGTATATGATATGCATCAAAGTATGATAGCAAGGATTTATGATAAAAACAGGGCATCTGAAAAGGCAGAGCGGATTTTAAAGAATAAATTTGCCGGGATTGTTAAAAAATTCAGTACCATGGAAGAGGAAAAATTTAAGCAGCAATGGAACAGTGCTGTTCTAACAGAAAATATGGCTCCCTTGTTTTATGTTGCTGTAACAAGAGATGATCTTTCCATGAAGTTTCTTGCAAAAATGTTTGGGGATATTCACATGACAGGTTTTGCCGCAGTTTCACTCCTCATGGAAAAGGACCAGTTAGCAATAACTGCAAGAAAAGAGACAGAAAAATTTAAAGAGCTTTTTGTTGAAGAAAAAAAGCGTTTTAAAATTGTTTCAGGTGAAAATATAAAACTTAAATCTGTTAACGCCCGGGTTAAACAGAGCTCTTCTATAAGTAATGATGATAAAAATCATAATGAGAATCAGAATCAGACCGAGGGAATGGAGAAAAAAAATCAGCTTCTTGAAAAAAAAATCCAGGAACAGGATAGAGATATTCTTAGGCTGGAAAGGGAAAAAAGAAAAGCTGAAATTAAAATGTTTGAAGCTCTCTCTTTTTCAGATCAGCTTAAACAAGAACTTAATCAACTTATTATAGGCTTTGAACAGATACGCCACTCCCCAAGGTGCACAAAAGAGGCTTGCCCGGAATTTGATTTCTGCTCAAAAAGAATTCTCATTGTGGGTGGTTTGACAAAGATGAAGGGTTTGTACAAAAAAATTGTTGAATCAACCGGTGGCATTTTTGACTACCATTCAGGGCATATCAGAAATGGGAAAAGTAATCTTGAAGCAAGGGTAAAAAGATCAGATATGGTGATCTGTCCTGTGAATTGTAACAGTCATAATGCCTGTCAAAAGATAAAACATCTTTGCAGCAAGCACGAAAAGAATGTTCATTTGATTGCCGGTTCAAGTCTCTGTGCAATATCCAGAGTTTTAACTGCAAAAAGTTCAGATAGGATGCTTACTATGTAAATAAATTTACATGGAAAGAGAGACTTTTAAAAAAATGACAGGAGGATAAAATGAGTAATGGTTTTTCCATTAAATCACATAAAAAACAGGATGATCTTTTTATTGATATTTCAGGAGGATTTGACGGCAGTTCAGCATGGGAGCTTGCCAACACTATTTTAACAAGCTTTGACGGCGGAGGAAGGGTTATTATAGACACAAGGAGTATCTCTCATGTTCTGCCCTTTGGTGCTGAGATGATTTCAAATTTAATTCCCAATGTATTGATAAAAAAAGAAAACGTCCTGGTGAAAGACAGAAAAGGAATATACAAAGGTATAGAACATTTCCATACCCTTGTTGAAAAAAAAGTTTCAGGGAATATTAAGAATAACTGCCTCGCAAAAGCCAGTATCTGTTAATTGTACTCTATCCTCTGGCAATGCATGGCAGGACTCCCTTACCTTCCTGCCATGCTGTAGTTTTACAAGGCATTGCAGTATAAACCGGCTCTAACCTGAAGGTCACAGGCAAAAATGTAAAGTTATTTTGGGGGTTTGGTTCTAACGTCGGCCATATATCCTGATTGCAGGAACAACGGAGGGTCAGGCTTTTGTTATTTGTGTCGTTATCAAACCTTGAAAATAATTAACCAAAAAAGTCAAGATAATGACAATAACGAAAGCCTGACCCCACCCTCAACGAAAGCCTCCACCCTCAATTGACCGAATATAGAACCAAGCCCCAATATTTATTAAAAAAAGTTGACACAAGTGGACATTTAAGCTATATTTTCAATATTTAATTGTTTACTTAATCAATAACCCCCTGAGTTTTTAGCTAAGGGGTTTTCTAAAAAAGCGTATGAATAGAACAACTGCAATCAAAGTGTTGACCGAGTGGGATGAAGCCGGACGGTATGTGTTTATTAGGCATGATTTTGCCAAGCTGTTTCCTAATGATACTCCTAAAACCTTACAGATGGCGATTAATCGGCTAGTTAAGGATCGTTTCTTATACCGGGCATGCCGAGGGGTTTATGTGTATGCCTTGGCAAGCAGTAAAGATAGCCATACCATTGAGCGGATTGCCCTGGCATTGCGACGTGGAAAATATAATTATATCAGCCTTGAGTCCGCACTGTCCGAATACGGGATCATCTCTCAAATTCCGTTAGATCGACTAACTGTAATGACATCGGGGCGCAAAGGAACCTATAGTACCCCTTGGGGTACCATTGAATTTACCCATACTAAGCGTTCAATTTCTGATATTCTTGATAGTGTTAACAATATTGGCCGCCCTCTGCGAATGGCGACCCCAATAGCCGCCTGGCGAGATTTAAAACGAGTCGGTCGAAATACGCACCTGGTAAATCAAAACTATTTCAATAATGAGTGAACTATGGATTTTGCAAAAATAGTAAACAGGGTAATGACTTTGCCAGGCCGTACTCACATGCGGCCGGTAATTGAAAAGGAGTTACTGCATTACGACATTCTTTTTATCCTTGACAGTGAAGGTTTACTGGATATCCTGACATTTCAGGGAGGAACATCGTTACGTCTGTGTTACGGATCATCTCGATTTAGTGAGGATTTGGATTTTGCCGGGGGTAAAAAATTTGCCGGTTATCAGTTAAAAAAAATAAAGGATTGTCTTGAGAGGTATATTGGTCAACGTTATGGATTGGATGTAATTGTCAAGGAACCCCGTGAATTAAGAGACAAGCCTGAACATCAAGGTTTAAATGTTGATAAATGGCAACTTATTGTGGTTACCGCTCCCGGTCAAAGACATATGCCAAAACAGCGTATCAAAATTGAAGTGGCAAACATTCCAGCTTATTCTCGCATTCCTAAAACATTGCAGTTAAATTATGACTTTTTGCCGGATGGTTATAGTGACACGCTGATTTTGACCAAAACCCTTGATGAGATTTTGGCTGACAAGCTGGTGTCTCTGGTTAGCACTTCACAGTATGTGCGGCATAGGGATATATGGGATCTGCGATGGTTAAAGCAAAAGGGAGCAAAAGTTAATCACGAATGGGTAATCAATAAAATTGAGGATTATAGCATCCGGGACTATGACTTCAAACTTGAAAATCTCTGGCAACATTTACCGGCAATCATCAAGGGCAATAGTTTTAAGTCGGAAATAAGCCGTTTTCTCCCCATGGATGTTCAGGAAAGGACATTGCTAAAAGAAAAGTTTTATGATTTTCTGATAAATGAAATTAGGGGATTGTTGGATGAGGTCCAACAGAGGAGCGACAATGTCATGGATTCAGAATTCAAAATGTAAGTTTTTGACAAAAGCAAAAAATAAATAAGGGAACGGAAGGTAAACTGTGAGCAGCATATTTCCTCCGGTGTCTTTTGTTTTTTGGAAAATTCTAAAGTACACCAAATGGATGGCTGCTCACAGTATTTAAAAAAAAATTTTACGCTTCAAAAACAGGCAGCCTTCATTTGTCACTTTACACTTTTTTATATTTTTAACCACGAAACACACGAAAAATATAAAATGAAGTACAAAAAGTGTAAACTACTTTTGAAGCATTATGAAAGATGCCCAAAAACACATTTTAATTTCATGAAGTGTAAAGCGGGAAATGAAGGATGCCGAAAAATATTCAAAAAAGTGTTTTAATAATAAACCAGACAAGGGGTAAAAAAACTGCCGGGAGCATGCTGCCCAGGCGTATTTTTGCAGCACCAAGAAGGTTGATGCCAATGGCCATGATCAGTACACCACCCACAGCTGACATCTGATTTATAACTTCAGGTAAAAGAAATGGTTTTACAAATGTCGCTGCAATGGTTATTATTCCCTGGTAAATAAATACCGATACAGAAGAAAACATGACCCCAATACCCAAAGAGGATGCAAGAATAATTGAGGTTATGCCGTCCAGGGCGGATTTTGCAAACAGTGTCTGATGGTTGTTGGAAAGACCGCTTTCAAGAGAACCCACAATAGCCATGGAACCTACGCAGAATAAAAGGGTTGATGTTATAAAGCCCTTGTAGAAATACTTGTCCTTTTTCGCAAATTTTTTTTCCAGTTTTTTACCAATAGCTTCAAGCCTGTCTTCAATTTTCAGCATCTCTCCTCCAAGGCTTCCCAGGGTAAGACTGAAGATAATAATAAGAAGCTGATCTGATTTCATTGCACCTTTGATTCCTATAACTATAACTGCAAGGCTTATGGAGTGCATTATGGTTTTGTTGTACTTTTCAGGAATTTCTCCTCGAAATAGAACTCCTGCAAGGGTGCCTGCAATAATAGCCGCTGCATTAACAATGGTTCCTATCAATTATTTCACCTCGTTTATCTGTACTTTCTGTTTCAGGTTAGGGTCAACGAAAAAAGGGCTGTCTCTATTTTTTTTAAAAAAGTAACGGACAAATAGAGGAGTGCCTCTTTTTATCATAAAACTTGATTTAAAACATCTTTAATGAGAAACTTATCAAATTTTGTACATTTGCTGATTTACAATCACATGAGGGCATGGGATAAACCGTGTTACGGTTTAAGAGGTGTGTAATGGAAGAAGAACCTGGGAAAAAAATGGCGGCTGGTGCAAGGGACACAGATAAAACAATTGAAGTCCTGTTGGAAATTTCTAATGCTCTTTCCAGTACATTTAACCTTGATGAGCTTTATAAAGCCATTCACAAATCCCTTGGCAAAATTATCAATGTGGATAATTTTTTTATTTCCATACTTGATCAAAAAAGAGATTCTATTTTTTTCCCTTACTGGATTGATGAAGAGGATGATGTGCATGGTGAAATTTTTAATTTCAGCAAATCTGCCTCCCTTACGGCAATGGCATGGACAATAGCCACCATATCTGATATTTCCGCAAGAAAAAATGCTGAAAAAGAGAGAAGCAAAAGTAAACTACCGCTACCCTACAGGGATAGCGGCTTTTTAAAAAGCTGCAATACCTGTAGAGTAGTAGCTTTTGAAAAATCTTCGGATTTTGAGAAAGCCTGAGTTTACCAGACTCAGGTAGGAGAAATCCTACCTACGATAGATAGGT
>JAYEHB010000447.1:0-5231 GCA_034659375.1 Thermodesulfobacteriota bacterium | reverse complement strand
TCTTGTTTTTTTAATTTTTTGAATCTTTTAAACTCAACTGAACGCCATAATCCGTCGGCACTGTAACAGTCCCAACCCCAGTGCAGCCATTTAATCAAAGCAAAGGCAATCCAGAGTGCCCAGGCAAGAATCAGAACACGATAAACTGTCATTGGCAATGAAAAAACCACAGGCTGGGGGAGAATATTACCGGAAATATCCTGATACCATTTTAAAAGATGATTATACGAGCCGTTCCCGGCAATCTGCATATCCGGGTATCCAAGAAGACCATTTTGAATACCATAAAACAGGGTAGCAACAGCAAGCAATGTCAATGCAGGCAGTATGATCTGTACAAAATTAAATGCAGCATCAGATAATTGTTTTCCATTTTTCATACGCAGACCAAGTGCTATAAGCCAGGCAGCCACAGGCAGAGTTGATAAAAGTGATGCCTGGGTCAAACCAAGTCCGAGAAGAAACCAGTGATAACTCTTTAACGGTGTTATTTTCAGCCTGCCAAGCCCAAATGACAAGAATAATACCACTAAAACAGAACTCCAGAACAGAACTGCCGGCCCAACGTAAGGACCTGCACAAAAAAGTATCCATCTGTTCTGCGGCATTTTTACAAAAACATGTGAATCAACACTTGACATACCAATATCCACTTGAGGAGTTTTAAAGTTCCAGTTTATATTGTTTGAGGTCTGCCATGAAAGCCTGATGTTCTGTGTTCCTGGCGACAGAGGTAAAATCACCTTATCCCCATCCTGGCTCAATGGTTGGGATTTATTGTTAATTATTAAATTCTGAAGCCTGGAGTCAGACGGTAACGTTATGGCATGCCGGCTTCCCCGGCTGCTTCTTATGTTTAACTCCAATGTTGCATTGGTTATTCTTTTACCAGGATTTAACCTTAAGATACTGTTCTCAATTGTATGGGTCTGCCCTTTAATGCCTTTTGGATGGGAAATATTAATTACAATTTCTTCACCGGGCCATGGTCGAAACTCTGGAAACCATCTGCCGTTTTGGCTCTGGTGATGGATTACAGGTATCCCTTTGATATCAGAATGCCACATTGTACCAACATTGATCTTCCAGATTTCAGTCCAGTCCAGGGTATCAGCAGCTTTTAATATAAGCTGATCCTCTTTTGCAAGGGAAGATACAAACTTAGCCACTGTCTGTTCAGGGCCAAGATTGAGAAGGATTTTCCCTTTTTTTACAGGAATATCCGATGTTACGGATTCTCCTTTGAGCAATGGAATCTGAAGTACCACAGCTGCACCAACAGGTGTTTTTCTTTGAACAATTGTTTCAATTTGCCATGTAAGCCCGAGATGAAAAGTTCGCACTATTTCAACAAACTGTGGTAAAAGTCCTGCTTCAAAAGTTTCTGTGTTGTTCTTTTTAATGCTGATTTTTGTAAATTGCAGCTGATCATCAATAACGCCATTTTCATGCAAACCATCCACGTTCCAGCCATCAGCTGTAATATCAACAGCATTTGGCTTTAAAGGAAAAGGAATCTGCACACTGTTCCTGAAAGGTAATCTCCCGGCAAGATTTATTGTATGGATACCTTTTGATACACCCACCCAGAAATAACCTGTAGCAGGATCACGGTACAGGCTTGAAGCAGGCTTTCCATTTAATAAAACAGTCTCAGGAAGCCAGTGTTTAACTTTTCCCGGCAATGGAACAGCAAGACTTTTATACAGGCTGTGAACTTTCATTGTAATTTTGAGTGTATGCTTGTCTATCACTATTTTCATTCGTGGACTTACAGCACAATTTGGTGCACAATCCGGCTCTTTTTTTTCAGTTAATCTCTTTTTCAATTGACCTAACAATTCCTCCGAAGGAAACCCATTATCAACCAATATAGAAAAGGTATGATTATTGAGTAGTTTTTTAGATGGCAGCACATTATTGGCAGGTACAGAAAGCATAGGATTATTAAGTAAGTTTTTAGATGGCAGCACATTATTGACAGGTACAGAAAGCCTATAATTATTGAGTGCTTTTTCTGATGGCAGCACATTATTGGCAGATACAGAAAGCATAGGATTATTGAGTGCCTTGTCAGATGGGATTTCCTGTAGCAATGAACTCTCAGCATTTGCAGGGATTGCAGAAAACATGCAGACAATCGTTAAAACAATAATATCAAGGGCACCATGTTTTATATTGGAAAAACCAAGACCCTTTTCTTTTGAAAATTTAACTCCGGCAATCCCGTAAATTAATAAACCCAGTAAAATAACCTGAATAAAGCCAAGAACCATATTAATTTTCGGAGAGAGAAAAACAAATTTCATTGTTTCATTCTTTTTAACAGGTCCGTTCCATGAAAACTTAATTTTTTGCCAGTTCCATGTCGGCATGCCGGCTCCTGTCTGAATTTTTGCATTGGAATCAAATTCATTTACTGCCATTTGAATAGTTTTGCTCTGTAATCTGCCGGGATAATACATTTTATTGTCTGCTTTTTGAATGTTGCCCTTGCTCTTCTTATAAAACATCTCGGGTTTTGTTTTTTCCATATCACCCCCTGCAGCAAGGTTATCCTGAAACTGCCTTTGAGATCTTACCACAGAGGGTACTTCAGAGACTCCTGTTGTTTTTGCATGCTGCCTTAACCCTCTGTCCATTGCATGCCATGAATATTCAAGCTGGGGATAAATTCCGTGTTTAATCTGGTTAACCATAAAAGGCAGACTGATAACAATCAAACAGGCAAGACTAACCAGCCGGTAATTATTAACCAGAGAAAATATCTTACCGTTGGGCAAAACCTTTAAAAGTGCAAGTGCCGCCAGAATATGGAGCCAGACCCAGCATGGAGCACCGGATTCATGCTGGATAAGCACAAGAACAATTAATGAAACAAAACCCCATTTCCAGGCTCGAAGTCTTGCCACACCAAGGGAAATTATCAGTACAAGAAAAAGATCAAACAGGGTCCATGATTTCAACCAGGTGGCTCTTATATTATCAATACCCGAGGTGTCAAATATAGACCAGCCGGGAGGCAGATGAATTTCACCTTTAACTGAATGAAAATCACGATCCCATCCTGTGACAGGAATTCTGCCCGATTTATCTATTCTGCTTTCAGCTGTAATATTCACATTGCCATAACGCATTTCAATACCTGCTCTGCCGGAATCATCAAGGCTTGTGATAAACTGCTCTTTACCATTTAAAGAAATTCGGCCGGGCTTAACAGGCGGGTTTATCATCATACGCCAGCCTGTGGTCATCTTACCTGAGATACTATCCTTAACAGAATATCCATTCCCGTCAAAATCAAGCCATAAAATTCTTTTAAGATTGAGACTGTCCGGTGCAGGATGAGGATCTCCACGTTTTTTTTCTTCAAATTTCATAATATCATCGGGCAGCATCAAATATGCTGGAAACGATTTCCACTCTTCAGGCATGGTTGTCTGCTGGGGATCTATCTGCGAAGGACCTTTAATCTCAACAATACGTAAATGATTATGGGGTTCAAAGGACCATATCTCCTTGTCACGATTTTTGTCTCCATCACTATCAATACGATCTTCAGCTTTATAACTGCCACGGGCAGCCTTGGTGGGATACCGGCCTGCCTGGGATAAAGCACGAAAGTCCTGTTGGGTTTGTCCAGTATTTTCATATAAACTGTCTTCATATAAACTGTCAGTATTGAAATATCCCATTAAAGCTGGAGAGAGACTTTTTACAGCACCCTTATGCCTTAAAACAACTTTTATTCTCCATTTTCCAGGCTTTGCCTGTATGGTCAATATACCATTTTGTTCAATCCGGACAGGCAGTCTGCTCTCAATCTTAACAGGAACAAAGTGCTTAATGCCAATCTTTCCAATAGGTATTGTACGATGTTTACCGGATATATATAAATCCAGACAGGTGATAACCTCCAAAGGAATACTGTCTTTGATTAATCGGTGAACCTCTACTTTACAATGATTTTCCCTTTTTTTTGCATCGGGTGCATCCTGATCATGCCTGAGCCAGAGTCTGCCATTTTTATCGAGACTGGGAAAAGCAATTTTTTCCCCCTGTACTGACAAATTTATCAAACCACTCCGGGCAGGTATTAAAATCCACTCAGGGCAGGTGTCAAAATAAAACATGCCTGTTATATTATATTGACCGGGCTTTTTCATAAAAATTGCAGGCACTCCATCCCTTGCACCTACCAGCCATTCCTGATCATTAACTTTAACCTTGTCTGGCCAGAATTTATTATTTCCCGGAAGTTTCAGCCATATATCTTTAGAATAGACTTCCCATTTTTGAGAGAACAAAGCACTCTTCTCACTAAAATCAAGTTTCAGCTCCGACGGCCATGAGCAGATTTTTTTTGCCTGCCTGCTGGAACCCGGCCATTTATAAATTAAGGGGCAATCCTGTTCTTCTTCACCGTGCAGGACCCAGTCAATCCATGGCTTTAAAGAGTCAGGCACCTTGTTTTGCGGCAAAGGTTCTGCCTTGCTATAAAAGATAGAGGTTGTACACATTATGATAACCAAATAAAATATAATTTTGTTCATTTTCATAAAAACCTCCTATGAAACCCGGCTCTTCGGGCTTAGGTAGTTAATTTTAGCCCCTAAACTTAGCTTTGTTTTTTTGTAAGCGTTCAGTTCACAGGGCAATGCACCTTGCGTAGTCTTTGCACTTGAAGTACATGAGTACGTCTGCGTGCCCCCCGCCTTGCATCTACAGCACCGAAGTAAACGCTTACAATTCGACAAATTGACTGTGAACAGTCACAAATTAAGCAAGATATGAAAATATATTAAAATAATAGAAAAAAAGCAAGAAAGAAACGGTTACAATCTGTAGAGCCCCCCTGTTGCCTGATTTTTCCAGAATTTGGACACATCTTATGGTCAGGAATGGCTTGTTTCAAATCAGGTTATCCCATGACAGAACATTGCATTTTTACCCTTGCCACCCTAAAAACAACAAAAGCACAGACACAAGTAAGGATATAGTTTTTATATAACTCAACTTTCTGGATTGTACATGTCAAGGACTGGACGCTGCGTGGGGTCAGGCTTTCGTTATTGTCATTATCTTGACTTTTTGGTTAATTATATTCACTGTTTGATAACGACACAAATAACAAAAGCCTGACCCCGATATGGTTTTGAGACTTTAACCGGTAAAATTAAGGTCAGAAAGTTGAGTATATAAATAATGAGCAGGGAGAAAAACTGTGCCAG
>JAYEHB010000446.1:0-5241 GCA_034659375.1 Thermodesulfobacteriota bacterium | reverse complement strand
CAATTTTCAATTATGAATTATGAATTATGAATTATGAATTTTCAATTTTCAATTTTCAATTTTCAATTATACGAAGGAGTAGGAAATATGTGCGGGATAGTTGCTTATTTCGGAAGTGCGCCGGACAGCATCGCCAGAATGATTACCGGCATGTCAGCTATTATATATCGTGCTCCTGACAGCACAGGAATGGGGATGTTTGGTAATATTTCAAATTCCATTATCCAGAGAAAGAATCTAGGTTCCGTGGCTGGAATGTTTGAAGTATTACTGAAAACCCCTTTTAATGAAAATTATAATAGAGAGATTTTAAATCTCTGGCAAACCAGCACCATGACCAGGGCCGGAATGCAGAAGAAGCTGATTGAACATGAAGGGCTTTCTACTGATATCTTTAACAAGTGTTTATCAGGAGATCTGGCATATCCCCTGATTGAAGAAATTGTTTCAGGTTCCTCAGGTGGTTTTGTTTCTGTTTTTCCAGGATATCCAGGACGACCTGACCCTCTTCCCGGGTTTAAAATAAGTTCCAGAAATGATCTTCGTTCTGTTGTCCGCATCATGGCATATAAATACAATCTCTCCTTTGTTGCCATAAAGTCCATCTTTAGAAAGTTATTAAAAGATGAAATTAAGAGTCATGGGGATGCGTTTTTTATAAAGGCTGATGCTGCAGATGTTTTTAATGTGTTTGATTATCTGTTTCAGAAGATATTTGAAGAGTTCAGACCTCAACAGACTGTAAGGCATAGTTATAAAAGAGTGGTTCTCAATCCCCATGCCATAAAATATTTTTGGCAGTTAATAAAAAAAATGGAAGTTATAATTCCTGATGATTTTGATACTGATGGAATTTCTTCTCTTTTCAGACTTCTTGATGCAGCACTTGTTGCAAGGATTCCCCATGATTCTTCACTTGAACCTCAGCTTCAGGATATCCTTGACAACTCCATTACCAATAACAATTTTTATTTTTCCTGGAAAACCCTTTATTTAACTGAAAAGGGACTGAATGTATATGGCATGGCAGCGGCAGCAGTTCTAGATTGGCTGCAGAGAAATGAAGGACTGAGGGAACTCTCCTCCAGTATATATGCCGGTGCTTCAAGTGCAATTGTTTCTCCCTTTGGAATGACAGGCACAAGATGCCTTGATTATATCATGCAGCCTGTTGTGGCCCAGGGGAGATGGGCATTGCAGTCGTCGGTAATTTTAAAGAATGCCCATCCTTTTATGGATGAAAAAGGTAAGCGCACAATTGTTTTAAATGGTCAGTTTTCAAGTGAAATTGAAGAAGACATGGCTGAATTTCTTACTAATGTTGCTGATTTTTCCTTTCGAAGCGATAATTCATCTGAATATTTTGCCTTGTTATGGGGATATTATTTTAAAATTCTTAAACAGGAAAAAGCTCGGTTTCAGGAGGTGAAAGATCAGATTGAAAAAGGGCTTGAAGAGTATGCGGTGGGAAGCAATTCCATCAATTATCAGATATTCCGGCAGGTTCAGAATAAATCGGACAAGGAACTGGATGAAATTGCATTTATTGAGGCAGCAAAAAGATTTACTAAAAACGGGGGGCAGATTGCATCTGCAGGTATCAGTATTAAGTCACCTCGAACACTTTATGCTGTATCGTGCAACAGGCCCCTTTTTATTGTAAGACGCAAGTCAACCAGCGATTTTATGGTTGTTTCTGATATAAATGCTGCCATGGGTCTTTTCCATCAGTCATTGATTATTGATGTAACTAAAGAGTATGAAGACCTGGTAAAAGAAAAAGACGATATAATTTCAGGATTAAAGAATACCAAATCTCTGCAACAGGATATGCAAAGGGTTCAGAAAGAATATTCAGGAAAAATTGATAAGATTTTGTCTAAGTTTGCAGTTGAGGTATATGCTCTGGAAGGTGAAGATATTTTTGCAAAGATTTTTACATGTTTTAAAAATGGCAGTCTCATGCGGGATATCATAATCACAGACTTTAACGGCAGACAGCTTCACAATATTGAGCCGCAATCAATAAATCTGACTCCTACCCATGTTCATAAAGACCTTGATAAATCCTTTTTCGAGACTCATCTGGAGGAGGTGCCTGATCTTTTAGAAAAGATGATCAGTGCAAGAATTTCCAATGATGGATCTTTAAACCCATTTCCGGTTAATATAAGGCTGTTACAGAGAAAATTTGGTAAAACACTTAATAATCTTCAACGAATTTTTCTTCTGGGCATGGGGTCTTCAAACCATGTCTCTCTTTTTGCAGCAGGCTTTGCAAAAACGCTTTTACCGGAAATTCAGGTGATCTGTCTTGAGCCTGTTCAGGTTGATATGCTGTCCCGCTTAATTGATCCGGAAAGAGATCTGGTACTCCTTGTGAGCTGGAGTTCTACAACAGCAGAAATGGTGAAAATTGCGAAATTTCTTTTTTCCATGAATGTTCTTTTTGCAGGAGTAACAGAAAAAACCTTTGGTGATATGGCACTTATTGCACAAAAGAGCTGCGGAATTATTCCTGTGATGAGCGGGGAAGAGGTAACAGTACCTGCAGTAAAAAGCACATTCTGTTCATTCATGGCTGTTAATTTTTTTATATTGTGGCTTTGCAGCGATATAATGGAGCAGCAGGTGGATTACACTGTTTCAGGCAGTATAAAACAGATCCCAGGTGCTGTAAAACAGGTGCTTTCTAATGCTGACATTATGAAAATGGCTGAAAAATTATCTTTTTCCCATGTTAATGCAGATGTTTTTATTGTTATTGATGCCCTCCACACCAGGGGAACAGGATATGAAGCAGTTATGAAAATGGAGGAGATGACCTGGTCCGTAAAGGGCAGGGCTGTTGATTACAGAGATATTGAAATAAGTCTCTTTAACTCCAATAAAGATAAGAATTTTGTAGTTGTCAATGCAACGGACCGTGAAAGAATGATGGAAGCTGTGGACATTATGGAGCTTCTTAATGAAGCTGAAATTCCATTTTTTGTGGTAACTTTTGAAAACAGCAGAATGGAAAAAATAGAAAAATTGAGCAGAGGCAATTTTCTTCTTCTGCCTAAATGTGAAGATTTTTTTCAGCCCTTTGTTGATCTTGTTTTTTATTACATGTTATCCTTTTATTCAGCAAAAGCCAGGGGCAGACGAGCTGATGATTATCCAAGAAACCGTGCCAAATCAGTCACTACATCACGATCTACTGCCATGCCTGAGTTTAGTCCTGCCGGGGAACTTTTTAATATCAGAGATAGAGAAAAGATGATCCCGGATAATCTTATCACTGATACGGACTTTAATTCTTCTCTGCTGTGGGAGGAAAACAGCCGTTTTAGTGTGCGGGCCAGGCAATATTTTCATTTAATGAAAAAATTTGCACATATAATGTTAAAGCAAAATTCCTTTCGTCTCCTGGTTGATTATGAAGAAACGATGCTGGAAAAATTTTCTTTATCCCTTTTTAATCCGCAAAAAGATATGGAACTGCTGTTTTTATCCATGGACATAACAGCTAATGCAGCAGTTAGAAATATAGTTGCAAAATTACACAGACTTCTGCCATGCAGAATGAGGGTGCTGCAGCATTGTGAATCTCTTGATTCAGTTAAGAAAGATAGCATTATTATTGCAGTATCATCTTCAAATAAAAAAAATGATATTTTTGATAAATTAAAAAATTTAAAAAATATAGATATTCTCTGGTTTGGGCAGGATTCTTTCTTTGATGAAACTGATCAGGATTTTTTTTCCATGGGTAAATATTTTGTAAATAATGAATTTGAAGAAGCTGATTCCAGTCTTCTTTATGCAGGACTCTCATTAATGCTGATAAAGGCATGGTCATTAAGTGAACCTGAAAAAGGAGCTGATCTTGAAAAGCACTTTAAGAGAAGCGGTCATGTTGTTTTATCGATACTCAATGATGCAGACCTTGCCAGAGATACAATCAGGGTAATGGATACAAATCATGAATACAGAACAGTGCTTTATCTTTCACCTCCTGATGGAACAGGACTCTGTTTTACCAGACACTTTGATACCGCAGGCAAAATTGTATCCAAAACGCTTCCCTTTGGTGCAGGTGCCCATGGTTCCCTTGTAACTGTTGACAACCGTGTTGATATAAAATTTGTACGTCTGGAAAAACGGGAGATAATGGTTAAAAGATATGGAGATAATAAGATCAGGGTATGGGAAAAAATTTATCTAAAGGGAGAGGATATTGATTCCTACCTTGAAACCCCGACAAATGATCTATCTTCCAGAGTTGAATCTCCATTTTTTGCAGAAGGAGCATGGTATCTGCCCGTACTTCGACCTGAATACCCTGCATCGGAAGACAACCTGATTGTTGTTGATGCCGGCAGTGAAAGATATTTTGACCAGGCAGCCGATGATCTTGCAGTTTTTGGATGCAGGCATGCAAGAATGATTGTCATTACCCAGCAGGCGTTTATGGGAATGCCTGAAAGACGATCACTACAGAAATTTCCCCTGACAGGACTGCTGAAAATTCCTGCTTTTAAAGGCAATGACCAGCCCATCCCCCTTTCAGATATGCACATACCCTTTGCAGTGAATCTTGTGGGAGCAGCCATGGCAGGTGTTGCACCTGAATTGCAGCTTTAAACCACAGGGACTCGGCAGATTAAAAATTGAGAAAGGATGCATTGGTAATTCTAAACTTGATTTTATTGTATGGTGTAATTACAATACATACATAATATTTGGTGATCCTGAACTTATAAGTACCCAAGCATAATTAATTCGATATTTTGTAATTGAGATTTTCATATATAGCAGTGATTTCTCCGAAAATTTTATAGAATTAATTATTTTTGTTCAGAGACCACCTGATAATTCAACAATAGTATCAGGAAAAAAATATGGAAAAACAAATACGTACAAGAGACATTAAATTAGTCCCGATTGGTAATTCCAAAGGCGTTCGCATACCCAAATTACTCCTTCAAAAATATGGTTTTAATCAGTCCCTTTTGCTTGAAGAAACCGAGAAGGGTCTGCTTCTTCGAAAGAAAGATGACAAGGCACTTTCCTGGGAAGATACTTATAAGGCCATGGCTTATGAAAAAGAAAATTGGAATGATTTTGACGTCAACAACCCAAGTCTAAAGACTTGGGCTTGCAAAAGCTCAATTCTTCAGGCTCGAATCAGCACTGCTGGTTTGTGGTTTGATTAGACAGCTAAAAGTAGTTTTTTTAGCAGCCGTTTAGAACATA
>JAYEHB010000445.1:0-5260 GCA_034659375.1 Thermodesulfobacteriota bacterium | reverse complement strand
TATAAAAGAGTATTCCCCTGTCCGGCCAATTTTAATCTCTTTTCCAGTAATAAGATCATAAAAGATCTCTGCTTTAATTGCTAAATCGCAACTCTTCCATAAAGCCCTCTGTCCTCCCTCTCTTCCTGTTTCAGAAAATTGATCAGAATTTTGGCCAAAATTTTGGCCAGAATTTTGATCAGCACATTGGCAGGAATCAAAATTTGCAATAACAAGAATAGTTTTCTTTGTTGGGATATGATAACGAACAAGGACTCCATAATTTCCATCACCCTTTTGTATGAATTTAAGTTCAGTCTGATCAGCAAAACAGGGGTGATTCTTTAAAATCAAATTAAGCCGTTTAATATGATCCACCTGATTTATTTCAGAATCCCAGTTCAGGGAAGGTGATTCATGCACATCAATTTTTTTGGTTGCAAACCATTCAACACCATTGGCAAATCCAAAGCCTCCGCAGACTGAAAAAAGTGCACATATTGATGTGCGCATCATGGCATACTCCCTGGACACAGATGCCAGACGAAGATTATCATGGGTTTCGGCAAAATTAATCAGATGACCATATTTTTTTGAAAGTTCAAAGGATTGTGTAAGGTAATTCTCTATCTCCCGGCTATCATAATTCTGAAACAGCTCTGAATAGGCCCAGTTAAAATTTGCCCTGTTGAGAATATCACAGGTTGTATCCATTGGTCCGCCAAGGCCTTCCAGAAAAAAAAGAGTATCAGGATACTCCTCTTTTACCCTGGCAACCATATACTCCCATGCCGGCACAGGAATCATATACCCTGCATCACATCGGAACCCGTCAACACCGCGGTGGCACCAGAGAAGAAAGATATCTGCCATGTACTGCCACAACTCTTTTTTAGAATAATCAAGTTTTGTTAAATCCTCCCATTCAATGCCCCATGCTCCAGGAACTTCTATTTTCCCATCCTCTCCCCGGACAAGCCATTCAGGATGACTTTCATGGATGGCTGCAGCCCATCCAGTATGATTAATGGCTATATCAAGAATAAGATACCCATTGTACAGATGTACAGTATCTGCAAGCTCCATGAACTGCTCTAAGGGAGTTGCAGAAGGGTCAAACTCAGCCAGAGCTGCATCAACCTTTGCAAAATTCAAGGCAGCATAGGGACTGCCAAATCTTCCCATGCGGGCATAGGTTGTGGGAACAGGATGCACAGGAAGAAGGTGAAGAGCCCTGCACCCAAGAGAAGAAAAGATAAATTCCACCTCTTTTGCAAGATCCCTGAATTTTCCTGAAGCAGGAATCACAGAGTAGCCTTTTTTATCAAGCTGCTCTATCAGATGGGTCTCATCAGACATAACAGACTCATCAGAAGAACCTGACGGCCCGGCACCAGTACTTGAAGCGTGAGAATCAGGCTCTGCTGCAAAGATCCCGCAAGAGGATCTGCTTTGAGATGCATACATTGACCGGCCAAACTGTCGAACAAATGCATTGTAAATAATATTGGCACAGCATGTACCTGCAGGTTCCACATTGATTACACAATTATCTCCAACCGGCCACACAGGACTTGTGGAATCTCTGGCAAGAAAAAAACATTTTGCGTTAAAATGACCTGTTTCATAGAGAGGAAGGGTAATGGAAAAAAGAGTTTGATCCTTTTTCTGCATTTTTATATCATGCCACTGTTCATTAAGCTTGATATCACCGTTATCAATCCAGTTAATAATTTCTCTTCTTAATATGGATACTCTGCCAAGCTCTGTCCTTATCCATGCATCTCCTTCCACATTTTCAGGCACCTGAAGAGTAAATGTTATGAGATCCCCGCAGAACCTTACAAAACTTTCCCCGGGAGCTGGATTTTGTAAAATCAGTTCATTATTTTCCATAATAATCCCCCTATAACCGGCATACCCTGAAGGGCAGAAACTGGCCGGAGCATGGTTATTCTCATCAGCCACAATACCCTAAAGGGCAGAAACCAAAGAATGGGTCGAAGACGCGAAGCCAAGTCAATCATTCTAACTGGTTATGAAGGCTTTCATATATGGCCGGAGCATAGTTATCGCGTCGATCACAACAAACGCTTTACTATTTCCAGCCGCCCATGAGATGGAGGTGGAGATGAAAAACCACCTGGCCTCCTCCCTTTTCAACATTAAATAAAAGCTTGTATCCTGACTGATCAACACCTTGTTCCTTTGCCATATCCTTTGCCAGAATAAACATCTGAGATACTATTTCCTTGTCCTGATCAGTTAAATCATTAATACTCCTGATATGCCTTTTGGGAACAATGAGCAGATGAACAGGTGCATGGGGGTTAATATCCTTGAATACAACAAAAGAGTCATCCTCAAAAAGAAATTCTGATGGGATCTCGCCCTTTACAATTTTACAAAAAAGACAATCATTACTCATTACAACTCTCCTTAAATTAATTTATAAGTTAGCCGCTCAGGATTTGGTTCTAACGTCGGCCATATGTAATTTGTCAACCTCGTCCATAAGCTCTTCCATAACTATAGTTGCCCTGCCCTTTAGAAAAATATCAGTCACTGAATCTGTATAAGCAGATTTTTCTGTATTTATCTCAATTATCCCGGCGCCTTTCTGTTTTGCCATTCTCGGAATCATATTGGCAGGTGCCACCTCTCCTGTTGTTCCAATAAGGATAAAAAGATCAGCTTTCTCTGCCTCCATAAAGGATTTTGAATTGGCAGGCTCTGGTATTGATTCACCAAAAAAAACTGCTCCAGGTTTTAAAATACCATTACATTTGCTGCATAAAGGTGGAAGTTCATTTAAATCAACAGCTTCAATTTTTATCTTTTTTGAGCAATTAAGACATACAAGTTTTCTAAGTGAACCGTGGAATTCATGTACAGTTCTGCTGCCGGCATCATGGTGAAGGGAATCTACATTCTGGGTTATGATTCCCTGGAGCAGCCCCCTTGTTTCAAGCTCTGCAAGTGCATAATGGGCAGCATTTGGTTTTACCACACCAAATAGATCATAAAAAATTTCCCTGATCACTTCCCATGATTCTGCAGAATGATTGATAAAATATCTGATATCAAATGTTTCAGGGTCATATTTATTCCATAGACCATTTTCACCTCGAAAAGGCGGGATGCCGCTTTCAACAGAAATCCCCGCACCTGTAAATGCAATAGTTCTGGAAGATGATTTTATCATCCTAACTGCCTTTGCAAACATGAGACCTCCTTCTTATCATTTCTTTATCCAAATTAAAATGCGTGACCGTTCTTTTCAGCACCTTCAGCTTTTTTTCTTCCTTTTTTTCCATATATTTTTTCAAATCCAGGGTCATCGGGAAAAATTGTGCAAACCTGCCCGGCTGTACCTGCAATTGCCCCTGATACAATTGGAATTTTAGCGTTTTTTGCTGCGTCCTGGAGTATAAACCTGGCTTCAACAGAATCAAGACAGTCGACAACAAGGTCAGACTCTGCCAGAATATGATCTCCATTTTCCCCATTAAGGAAAGAATTGATTTTTCTAATATTGATAGAGGAATTTATCTGTTTAATACGGTTTTCTGCAGCATCTGCCTTAGATACCCCAATGAGTTCCTCTGTGCATAGAATCTGCCTGTTAAGATTACTTTCTTTAAAAAAATCGCCATCCACCAACACAAGAGAACCAACTCCTGTTCTGGCAAGCATCTCTGCAACACCGCCGCCAAGACCTCCAAGACCTATTATGCAGACCTTTGAATCATAAAGACGTTTCTGCTCTGCTAAATTTATGGTATTGAAATTTCTAAGATACCGATCCTTCAATTTATCCTCCTCCAACAGGGGGAAAAATACTTACTCTGTCATTATGTTTTAAAACATACCCAGGCTCTTCTTTTTTACCGTTAATAAATATAAGTTTTACCTGCTCTTCGGGAAGACCAAGTTCTGCAATAAGGCTGTCAATTGTAGTTCTATTTTTAATCTGAAAATCTTCACATGAGTCAGGCAGATACTTTTACAGAGTTACAAAAAGTTTTAAATCTATTTTAATCATTTTCCATTTACACTTTATGTTTCAAATGATATCTATATTGAGCTTGACTATGACATAATTTGATAAATAAATGCAATAAATATTTAAAAATGGAGAGCAATGGGACAGGCAAAAAAAGAACCATTATCTATTGAAAAACTGGCAGCAAATCTTGCAACCTATGCCATTGACAGAGATGATTTAAAAATGCTCATACAGGCGGTTCCTGAAGAGAGTAATCTTAATATTACAACTGTGGAGTATGAACTTCAGATTTTAAAGATACTGAGTGTGGGATGGGGAATCTCATTTTATATGCCAGGAGGTGAAAATAAAACTAAATTAACTCAACTTTTCTGGCAGCATATAAGAGAAATTTCAAAAAACATTTCAAATATTACAGAGACCACAACGGGTCAATCAATTGATTATTTTTTAATACTTAAGGAACGTCTTGATATTTATGTAAAAAATATGCAGAAAAATCCAAATGGAACAACAGACCCTTCCCTGTTAATGGGACCGGCATTTGCAGATGCCTGTGGCTGCCCTGATAATGCAGTTGCCATTTTAACGGGAACCAAGATGTTCGCCCTCTCACTTGGGGGTATAAAGGAATATCTTAATGCTGTGGAGATTGAGTAGAATACAAAAAATGCTTAAAAAAAAAATTGTACTATTAAATCCTGATACCTTTATAAAGGGAATCATATATATAAATGTTTTCATTTTTGCTGCAAGCCTTCTCTTAAGCGGCAGAGATGTTGAAATATCATTAAATCCCTTTACAGCCCTTTCTCCTTCCATGAACAGCCTGATTTTTCTAGGAGCGGCTGGAACCATTCCCATTGATAACTACAATGAGTGGTGGTCTCTAATAGCTGCCAACTGGCTCCATGGAGGAGTTCTCCATATTCTGTTTAACATGCTGGCTCTAAAGCAGATTGCTCCCCTGGTAATCAGAGAGTTTGGAATGCACAGGATGTTTATCATTTATACTTTAAGCGGCATAGCTGGATTTTTTCTCTCTTACCTGGCAGGGGTTATGGTGACAATTGGAGCTTCAGGAGCCATCTGCGGTCTTATTGGAACCAGTCTCTATTATGGTAAATCAAGGGGAGGAGCATATGGCCAGGCTGTTTATAAACAGACTTCGGGCTGGATATTTGGGCTGATCCTGTTTGGTCTTCTCATCCCCAATATCAACAATTGGGGCCATGGAGGCGGATTGGTTGCCGGCATTTTTTCAGGCTGGCT
>JAYEHB010000444.1:0-5276 GCA_034659375.1 Thermodesulfobacteriota bacterium | reverse complement strand
ATTGATAATTCATAATTGATAATTGATAATTGATAATTGATAATTGATAATTCATAATTGATAATTCATAATTGATAATTCATAATTTTCAATTTTCAATTTTCAATTTTCAATTAATAAGTTCAGGAGAACGATGATGACAGAAAAAAATGGGGAAAGTGAATCTGGTAAAAATGATGATATGAGTTTTGCTGAAATGTTTGAGGAATATGACTCAGAAATCAGCCATGATTTTCGCCAGGGAGACAGGATTGAGGGAGAGATAATCTCCATTGGCACAAGCCAGGTGTATATTGGAACAGGTTCCAAAAGTGACGGAGTTGTGGACAAGGCTGACCTTCTGGATGAAAACGGCGGGTTCCCATATATTGTCGGTGATAAGGTAAAGCTCTATGTGGTCTCTTTAAGTGAAAGTGAAATTATACTTTCCAATGCACTTTCCGGGGCCGGCACCGTGGTCATGCTGGAAGACGCTTTTCATAATCATACCCCTGTTGCAGGTAAAGTAACTGGAACTGTTAAAGGTGGTTTAAGTATTGGACTGATGGGACAGCGTGCATTTTGTCCTGTGAGTCAGATTGATACCAAATATGTTGAAAAGCCTGATGATTATGTTGGTCAAAGTTTTAATTTTTTGATTACTCTGTTTGCAGAAAACGGTAGAAATATTGTTGTCTCAAGGCGGGATCTTTTAAATGAGGAGCAAAAGGAAGCAAGGGAAGATTTTTTGAAGAAGGTTTCCCAGGGGGATGTCCTTGCGGGGCGTGTTACAAAGTTAATGCCCTATGGAGCTTTTATTGAGTTGATTGCATCTGTTGAGGGCATGGCTCATATCTCAGAATTGAGCTGGTCAAGAATAGAAAAGTGTGAAGAAGTCGTCAAGGTTGGTGAGCTTGTCAATGTTAAACTTCTTAAAATAGAAGAGAAAGAGGGCTCGGATATTCCAAAGATTTCTCTTTCCATGAAGCAGACTTCATCTGACCCCTGGGATATGGCAGGTGGTAAAATCAGTACAGGAGATCAGATCAGTGGTAAAGTGGTTAGAATAGCTCCTTTTGGGGCTTTTGTGGAGATTGCCCCGGGCCTTGACGGGCTGGTTCATTTAAGTGAGATGAGTTATGTAAAAAGGGTGATCAAAGCTGATGATGTGGTCTCCCAGGGTGAGATGGTTCAGGTTGTAGTAAAGGATGTTGATATAGAGAAAAAACGTATCTCCTTAAGCATCAGGGATGCCCATGGCGATCCCTGGACTGGAGTTGCTGAAAAATATAAACCAGGAACATTTATTAAAGGAATTGTTGAAAAAAGAGAGCAGTTTGGCATCTTTATACAGCTTGAACCGGGTGTGACAGGCCTGCTGCCCGGGTCATCAATCAGTAAATCTTCAGATTCTTCAAGTTTTGACAAGCTTAAGCCTGGAGATTCTGTCAAGGTTATGGTGGGCGGAATAGACCAGGACCTAAGGAGAATAAGCCTTGCTCCTCCTGAGTTAAAAGATACTGATTCCTGGAAGGAATTTGTTAAACCGGAAAAAGAGATAGTTGGAACCATGGGCGAGCTTTTCAAGGCTGCAATGGAAAAGAAAACCCAGGAGGTATAATGACTTTTTACCGTGTTTTTATGGTTTTGCTGCTATTGTTTTTTTCTACTTTTGCAAATGCCCAGGCAGTTGAAACCGATCTTAAAGAGATTTCTGCTGCAAGTGTTGTTCAGGAAAAGGAAAGTAGTTCCATAAAAATGCTTTTTTCCATTGCTGAATTGCAAAAAAGGCTTAACAGCAGGATATCTGAAAAGAGAGAGAGGTTTGAAAAAAGCAGCTCTGAAGCTGAAAAGGAGACTCTGAAGTCAGAACTTACAAGGCTTGATAAACAGCTAAATGCTGCTATTGGCGATTTTGAGCAAATTGCAACTGGCATTGATACAGGACTGTTTGCTGAAAAGGATAGAGAAGAGTTTGACTGGCAAGATGAAATTTTATCCCTTGTAAAACCGGGAATAAAGGAGATAAAACGTTTAACCCTGAAGGCAAGGCAGAAAACTAAACTTAAGGAAGAGATATCCCGTTATGAAACTATTCTTCCTGTGGCACACAATGCCATTGAAAATATCCGTCTGCTTGTTTCAAAAACATCAGAGAAAAAATTGCAGAGAAAATTAAAAGGGCTTTTACCTGAATGGAAGGGTGTTGCAGGGCAAATAGAGAACAATTATAAAATAGCAGCAATGCAGCTTGCAAAGATGGAACAGGGTGAGAAACCATTTGTTGAAACTTTCCAGGATTCCATAAAAAATTTTTTCCGCACCAGGGGCTTGTTTCTATCTATTGCTGTTTTTGCATGTTTATGTGTAGGTTTTTTTTTCAGGCTGTTTTACCGTTTACTGGTTAAATTTATTCCCGGCTATACCTCAAAGTACAGATCATTTTATATCAGAGCTTTTGATCTTGGTTTTAAGCTTATTGCATTGATTTGCACCCTTTCTGTTACTGTTTTGGTCTTTTATCTGGCTGAGGACTGGGTTTTACTCAGTTTAACCATTATTTTTATTATAGGTATTGTATGGGCAATAAAGCACACTCTGCCAAAGCTGTGGCACCAGAGTCGTTTAATGCTCAATATAGGTGCAGTCAGGGAGGGTGAACGTATCCTTTACCATGGTCTTCCCTGGCGTGTAAAAGAGATCAATTTCTTTTGTAAACTTGCAAATCCTTCTCTTGGTATAAGCCTGCGTTTACCCATTGAAGAGCTTCTTGGCAAAATATCCCGCCCTGTGAACAGAGATGAACCATGGTTTCCATGTAAGCGAAATGACTGGGTGATACTTGAAGATGGTATAAGGGGCAAGGTTACAAATCTTTCCCATGAAATGGTTGAACTTGTCCAGCGGGGAGGTGCACAAAAAATTTACCAGACTCAGGATTTTCTTGCTCAGTCTCCGTTAAATCTTTCCACAGGGTTCAGGCTTAAGGTGTTGTTTGGTATAAACTATGATCATCAGCAAGAATCAACAGGTTCTATTTTAAAGATCCTGCATGCATATATTCAGGAGCAGATTATCCAGGAAGGTTACAGTGATGATTTGCTTAATTTAAGAGTAGAGTTTAACAGTGCTGATGATTCTTCCCTTGGCCTGGTGGTTATTGTTGATTTTACCGGAAAAATGGCACCATTGTACCAACGTTTAAAAAGGGCAATCCAGAGATGGTGTGTTGATGCCTGCACTGAAAATGAGTGGAATATTCCGTTTCCACATCTTACTATTCATTCTTAGGAATTTAAACGATCCTTAGGAATTTAAACGATCATTTTGATAACAAAAGCCTGATTCAACACAAATTGGTGATTGAAAACCAATAGCTGATTTCTTCCTTTTAAATTAAAAAAGCAGCCATAAATTTCTTTATGGCTGCTTTCTTAAAAGGAGGAAAAAGATGAAAAATTAACTTGTTTTTGTTAATCTTTAAATATACTTAAAGCAAATGCCATGCCACATTTTTAAAATTTAAAAAAATAAAGTAGTATGCCATTATTTGCTTTTATTTCAATGTGTTGTAACTATCTTTTATATAGTTTTTATATATGGTTTTTTTTGTGGAAGCTATTTAACCTGGAATAGTTTAATATTTTAAACTCTAATGTTTCTCTGATCTGTTGTTATCTGTTGTTAAATAATAAAAATGACTGAAAATATTGAAGAAACAATCACTGTGCCGTGGTTTAAAATTTTGAACCGCCATTAGTTATAAAATTTACAACTGTCTGATACTGGTTAATCAAGTGAAAATAGAAATAAAAAATAAATGTATAATTTCAGATGTTTCCGAAGAGCTCGCAAAGGAGATTAAGAGCCGGTTGACTCTGGATAATCCAAAATACAGTGATGCTGTAAAACAGGGATACAGGCCGTCTAAAATTTCTGCAACCCTTGAATTTTACAGGGATGTTGCAAAGGATGGCAGTGTTTTCGAGACTCCGGCAGGATTTATTAATCAGTTGATCAGCATTGCAAAAAACAGTGGTGTTGAACCTGAAATAACAGATAAGAGGATAGTGCTTGAGCCTGTGGATTTTGAGTTCCACGGAGAGTTAAGGCCAATGCAGCAACCTGCCTGTACTGCTGTGTTAAAAGAAAATTTCGGTATTTTGCATGCTCCAACAGGCTCAGGTAAAACAGCCATGGCTCTCTGGCTCATGGCAAGGCGCAGGCAGCCTGCTCTTGTGGTGGTGCATACCAGAGAGCTTTTAAACCAGTGGCTGACCAGTATAGATCAGTTTTTAAAAATTGAGCTTAACGAGATTGGAATTATTGGAGACGGGAAATTTAAAATCGGCAAGAGAATCACCATTGCCATGATTCAGACTCTTGTTAAACGTGCAGAAGAGGCAGCCCCGTATATTGGTTATCTTATCCTGGATGAATGTCATAGAGCACCTGCAATGCAGTGTGTAAAAGCTATAAACGAGTTTGACTGTAAGTACAGGACCGGATTAACAGCCACTCCCTTTAGACGTGACAAACTCTCAAAGGTTATTTTCTGGCACATGGGAGATATTAAAGGAAAAATCGAAAAATCAGATCTGCTTGAGAGTGGCAGCCTCTGCCAGGCAGAAGTGATCTGGATAAATACCAGGTTTAATACTGACATTGATGCAAGTGCAAATTATTCAAAGGCTCTGTCAGCATTAACAGAGGATCATGACCGGAACCGTCTTGTGTGTGATGCAGTTGCAAATCACAAAGGGAATGGTGTCAGCCTGATACTCTCTGACAGAAGAGATCATTGTAAAGAACTTGCCAGGATACTTTCACTTAACAATAATATTGATGCAGAGGTTTTAACCGGTGCTGTTGGGAATAAAGAACGTAAAAAGATTATCAATGATTTAAGCTCGGGCAGATGCAGGTATCTTGTGGCAACGGGTCAGCTTGTTGGTGAGGGGTTTGATCTGCCGGAAATAAGCATTTTGTTCATGACCTGTCCTGTGAAGTTCCCAGGAAGGGTGATTCAGTATATTGGAAGGATACTAAGACCTCTGCCTGGGAAAGAGAAAGCATTGATCATTGATTTTGTGGATAAAGAAAACCCGGTTTTTACAGCATCTGCACGGTCAAGGTTCTACACATACAAGAGCCAGGGAATTGTAAAACAGGTGGTGGAGTGATCAACATTGAGTCATTACTGACAAAAAATATTTTGGGGGCCTGGTTCTATCTTCAACCACTTTATGGAATTGCGAGGAAATTATGAATACTAAACGACAAGCTAAAAACAGCTA
>JAYEHB010000443.1:0-5286 GCA_034659375.1 Thermodesulfobacteriota bacterium | reverse complement strand
TTGCCAGGCTGAAGCAGGACCCCACAAGAATAGTAAAGGTTGCCATGCATGAGTTTGGTCATCTAATGAACTTTGGTCACTGCATGGAAGAGGGGTGTGTTATGAATTTTTCCAAAAATATTGAACGTCTTGACATGGTTTCAACGGGTTTTTGCAGATTTTGCCTGGAGAATATCCGGTATAAGCTTGAAACCGAAAGTTGGAAATCAGGTAAACATTCACAGGGCACTTCACCTGCTGCCTTGGCGGGTACTTGAAGTACAGGAAATGTTATGTGAGCAGGCCAAAATAGGTGAATATGGGGGCTGGCCGAATATTTACCGTTCCCAAGCTGAATGCTTGGGAACGAGGCAGGCTTTTTGGTTCTGTGTCTGCGGGTTAAAATTTATTTAAGAAAAGTGTTAACCAGTTTGTCCCATCCTATTTCCGGATTAAATCCAAAAAAGTCCTTTACAGGCTCACCACCTGTGGCGGCAAGATTTTCATATTCAGGACCCATGAGCTTCATAAGTTTGCCGCTCTCCTGGTCCATCCAGCTGGTGCTCTCTTCTCCAAAATAGAGATCTGCAAGATCTTTTTTGGGAGAGTCGGGTTCAACAATATAGAGCCATCCATTCTGGTAGGGATCAGTATGCATTATATTGGGATTTTCTTTTACCCTTTGGTTAACAGAGATAATAGTTCCTGTAAGAGGTGAAGTTATTTTTGCTTCATTGTTGTTCTGAATTATTGACCATCCAGCCTCTCCCTTGTTTATGCGGCTTCCTAAGGTTAAAAGGTTTTTGCTAAGCTCTGCTTTTCCAAAAAGCCTCATGATAAAATCATCAAACCCGATGCGTGCCATGCCTCCATGCTCAACTCTTACCCAGGTGTGACCATCATGGTAATAGTAATCCTTTGCAAGGTCATAGCCTGAAGCCTTGAGAAATTCAGATTGAGGTCTGGCTTCTGATGTTTCAATGTTATCCAGCATTTGATCAAATGCACAGTCATGGCATTCATAATTGTGAGTACAGATTTTGGGCTGCTGAATACGTCCTGTTATTACATGACGGCAGGGTCTGGATGATCCATCATATTTCTCTTTAAGTGTGACAGACCAGCCTGCTCCTGCTCCTGCTCTGGTTATATCTTTTTTGCTCAGGGCTATGGTCATGGCTTTATCAAATTTGCAGTCATTACAATCATATGCATTGTCGCAAATGTGAAAATTTACAATACCAGCCTTCATCCATATACATTCATTTTCAACTACCTGAAAGCCTTTTACCTTAAATCCTTTTGTATTTGACTTTTTCATAATGGCCTCCTTTTATTTACAATTAAAAAATTTAATTTTTTTGTTTAATTGCTGTTTAAGAATCTCCTTGTTAAGGATACAAACTGCAATTGGAGTGCCATCATCTATAAAAAGATAATTTTTCTTTCTCTCATTCCCCCCCCCCCCCGTTTCCAAGGTTTAGGCTGGGAATGAGGGGGTCTATGGAACAAAGTTTCATATAACTCGATGATCATCGAAAACGGGGTCAGGCCTGACCCCTCCAGATTTAAAGAATTTATTGAAAATAGAGACTGTTGAAAGAGTAAAAAAAGACTTGTGCTTTTATTGTGGGATGTGGAGAGTGTACAAACAAACCATATAGTTTAAACGAGTTAAGAACGATGTGTAGGTTTGTTATGTTAAAACAATTGGTTATAAGCTTGTATCATAATTGTACAGCAATTGTATCAAAAGAATACAGTTCTATGTTCTATTTTGTTTTTAACCCATAAGCGTTTTCAGGACATCCTCTTTTCCAATTATACCTATAAGTTTATCATCTTTAACCACAGGAATTGTATGAAAATGTTTTCCAACCATTAAACCTGCAATTTCTGTGATGGGAGTATCAGGTTTAACAGTGATCACATCTGTTGCCATTGCCTGTTCAACTTGTACGGCAGCTGTTTTCTGCAATGCTTTTTTAAAATTTTTGGATGATGAGAGAGGAATAATTCCGTCGAGAATGGTTAAAATTGGCGGAATTGGAAGTTCCTTCTGCTGAAAGATGAGATCGCTCTGGCAGAGAATTCCTTTTATTGCACCGTTTTTATCAATAACAGGTACGCCATTAATATGGTTGCTGATCAGAATTTCAACAGCTTTTGTAATTTCAGTATCAGGGAAGACTGAAATTACATTTTTTTCCATAATATCTTCTGCTTTGATCATGATTTTTCTCCTTATATTTTAGATAGGTCAAATACGCAAAACCAACGTTTAACTGAAAGGTAAATATTCTGATTTGTAACTCAACTTTCTGTATTGTTCCAGAAAAAGTGCGGTTGCCTGGCAGACTCTTTTTGCTGCAAAGGGGATATCCCATCTATTTTTATCTCTTTTGCCAACATAATTTGATCCAGCTCTTATCTCCAGGAAATCGGTTTTATATAGAGCTGTAACATGGGCTGCTGCAGAACCTTCCATGGCTTCCATGCATGGGCTGAAAAGCGAAAAAAGTTTATCAGCTTTTTTTTGTGTGGATGTTATTGCAGAGACTGTAATAAACGGCCCTTTTATTACCTGACATTTTTTTTTAGAAAAGTGCTCTGACAAGATAGCATATGCCTGGTCTGCAAGTTCTCTATTGACTGGGAAAATACCTTTTCTTGTCAGGATGTTCTCTTTGATAAGATCAAAGGGCAGGGGATCAAGGGCAAGTGATGACCGGGGGTTTTCTATTCCTGTGTGTATATATTTTTCAGAATCAGCAATACCAATATCACCTAATTTAAGTCCTGTTTCTTTGAAAATTCCTGCAATTCCTGTCTGGAGCACAATATCGGGTTTCTGATGTTCCAGTGCACCTGTCAGGGCCTGGGCACAGTTTATTGTTCCGGGCCCTGTAATTACAAGCTTGAACTCTCTTTTTCCATGTTTTGCTGAAATAATTCTCCTGCCGGCAGCAGAAACCGTTTCAGAGGTTACTTCAACATTTTTTAGAAGAGGAGATATCTCCATTCTTGTGGCAGAGAGTATGAGAATGGCTGGCTCTTCTCCCATTAAAGCATCTTTTTTAACGCTTTTAATGCCATGATATAGCCTAAAGAACCCAATCCTGTTATCTGTCCGGTTACAACATCTGATACCATGGATTTATGCCGAAACTTTTCCCTTTTATATATATTGGAGAGATGCACCTCAATAACAGGTATGGTGAGCATTAACAGAGCATCTTTTATGGCAACACTTGTGTGGGTGTATGCTGCAGGATTAATGATGATTCCATTGTACTCCTCGTCCAGGGCAAGGTGTATCTGTTCAACAATGGCTCCCTCGTAGTTGGACTGGAATGTTGTTACCTTAAGTTTCAGAGCTTTTGCCTCGGCTTTAATTTGTGCGTTGATCGTATCAAGGCTCTCTTTTCCATAGGTACCAGGTTCCCTTTTCCCCAGCATATTAAGGTTTGGGCCGTGGATAACAAGAATTTTTAAATCACTGCTTTCACTCATTTTTTACTGCCTTAGTTGTAAATATTCGACTTATAATGTTTTTATTCGACTTATAATGTTTTTGAATTCAGCAGTGAGATGGTCTCTCTGTAATCAGCAGTGCTAAATATTGCCGAGCCTGCAACAAAGGATTCTGCACCGGCCTTTGCTATCTCTTCAATATTTGAGAGTCCAACTCCTCCGTCAATCTGGATTATTGCCTTTGATCCCGCTGCTTTTATCATTGATTTAAGCTTTTTGATTTTTTCAAGGCTGGATTTGATGAACTTCTGCCCTCCAAAACCCGGATTTACACTCATAACAAGTACAAAATCAAGCTCTTCAAGAACCCATTCAATGGATGCAGGCGAGGTTGCAGGATTGAGTGCAACGCCTGCTTTGATATTGGAATTTTTGATCAGCTGTATAGTTCTGTGAAGATGGGTGCATGCTTCTGCATGAACAGATATAAGATCAGCTCCTGCTTTGATGAATTCAGGTATGAGAAGATCTGGTTTTTCGATCATGAGATGAACATCCAGAGGAATATCTGTGGCCTTTTTTGATGCTTTAACAATTATGGGACCATATGAAATATTGGGTACAAACTGTCCGTCCATTACATCTATATGTATCCAGTCTGCCCCTGCATTTGTAACATTTCTGATCTCCTCTCCAAGTATTGTAAAGTCTGCTGAAAGTATTGATGGTGCTATTATTCCCATAATATGTCTCCTGGTTATTTTCTCCTGATCTACCCGTTGGAACAAGCAGGTTTAAAAAATGCCCCTTGAAAACCTGACCTGGTCAAGCCAGAGCCTATTTTTTTCTCTGCATGGATACAGCAAAAAATCCGTCCATAAAAAGATTGTCAGGGTATGTTCTAAAGAATCCATTGTCAGAAATCATACCTTTATTATAGAGCTTATTAATATTATAGAGCTTATTAAGATTTGTATTACTGAATTTATCCATGCCGGTATTATGAAATTGATCTTTGCCTCTGTTACTGGATTTGTCCAGGCAGGGAATGTTTTTGTTAATAAAAAAATCATCCCTTTTTTTAAGAAATGGAATGATAAGCTCTTCGTTTTCTAAGGGATGGCATGAGCATACTGCATAAACAAGTGTGCCGCCTGGTTTTACAAGTTCTGCTGCATTTAAAAGCATACAGCTCTGTATTTTAGCAAGCCTTGTGATATCATTTTTACAACGGCTCCATTTGGAATCAGGATTTCTCCTTAAAACACCAAGACCCGTGCAAGGTGCATCTACCAAAACCCTGTCAAAGGAGTTGTGATACTCATTTTTTGTTGTTTCTAAAAGATCCATCTGTCTGGTTTTCACAATAGTGATACCAACTCTTTTCATTTCAGATTCAAGGCTTGAAAGTTTGTTTTTGTTTATGTCCCAGGCAGTAAGGTTTCCCTGGTTTTTCATGAGCTGACCTGCATGGCCGGTTTTTCCGCCAAGACCGGCACAGGCATCAAGGATATTCTCTCCAGGTTTTGGATCAAGAATGGATGTAATGAGCTGGGCAGCTTCGTCCTGTACCTGGAAAAATCCATCTTTAAATGCCTGCATGTCAGCAATGGGCATTGATGGCCTTGTAAATGATATTCCATTTTCTGCATGTTCTGTAAGTGTTACATTTTCTGCAAAATTTTCAATAATAGCGGCAAGGGCTTTTCTATCAGTTTTCAGGCTGTTTGCCCGGACAGTGATGGGAGGAATCTGGTTGATTGCATCACATAGCTTAAGGCTTTTTTCAAAGCCGAAATTTTTTATCCATATTTTTGAAAGCCACAGAGGAAA
>JAYEHB010000442.1:0-5294 GCA_034659375.1 Thermodesulfobacteriota bacterium | reverse complement strand
ACAAACGGAGCTGCTATTTATTATGGATTTTTTTTTTAAACCAGAGAGTATTGCTTTAATAGGTGCCACAAAGAACCAGTTAAAAGGTGGAAATTCCATACTTAAAAACCTGATAAGAGGTTTTAAGGGGGGAATTTACCCTGTCAACCCAAAATATAACCAGATTGAAAACCTGCCCTGCTACCCATCAGTAACCAAAATTCCTGATCCTGTAGATATTGCCATTATTTTTGTTCCTGGACAATATGTATTTCAAATGGTCAAGGAGTGTGCAGAAAAGGGTATCAAGGGAGTCATCATTGAATCCAGCGGATTTGCTGAATCCGGCAAAGAGGGCAAAAACATGCAAAATGAGCTTGCTTCCTTTGCAGACAGAGCTGGAATACGCATGTGGGGACCAAACTGCATGGGTATTGTGGACATTGTAAATAAAAAAATATTCTCATTTGTATCCCATGCAATATGGGACGAGTTAATTCCAGGAGATGTCTCATTGATTGTCCAGAGCGGCATGCTCTCCGGTGCTTTTCTCATGGATACCATGTCCCACCAGACAATGGGAATAAGCAAAGTCTGCTCCATTGGAAACAAAATGGATGTGGATGAATGCGAGATCCTTGAGTATTTGATCAGGGACAGGGAGACAAAAGTGATTGGTCTTTACCTTGAATCCATTAACAATGGCAGAAAATTCATGGAGATCTGCAGCAACTCTGCCAAGCCCATTGTGCTTTTAAAGGGCGGAAAAAGCGAACGAGGAGCCATGGCAGCCATGGGACACACTGCCAGTATGGCTGGGAACAATGCAGTAATCAAAGGAGCCATGGCCCAGGCAGGTGTAATAGAAGCCGGGGATTTTCAACAGATGATGGATATATGCCGATCCCTTGCAGCTTATCCTGAAATCCACTCTTCTGAAAAGGGAAGAATAGCGGTTTTAACATACACTGGTGGAGCAGGTATTGTATCTTCAGATTTTATTGATGGGATGGATATTGAGCTTGCAACCCTCTCCTCTTCCAGCAAAGAGATGCTTGAAACTGTTTTTCCTGAATGGATGCCCGTTGCAAATCCTATTGACCTGTGGCCTGCTGTGGAGCGCAACGGGGCAGAAAAAGCTTATGGCACAGCAATTAAAGCAGTGTGCAATGATCCTGAAGTGGATGGAATCTTTATCCACGCATTTTCCGGAGGCTTTGCCTTAAATCTTGATCTGGAAGCTCTGGCTGTGGAGGCAAAAAAAGCAGGCAAACCTCTCTTTTGCTGGCTTCTTGGCCAAAGGGACAGTGCCTTTGATTTTCAGATAAGGTGTAACAAAGCAGGCATACCTGTCTTTCGTGAGATATACCGTGCTGTTGAATGCATGGATGCTCTTTTTGCCAGAAAAAGAATAGTTAATAAGCATAAAAACAGAAAAGAGCCGCAAAAACACAGTGAACATGAGCTTTTTGCATCGGAACGAATTGAACATAAACCTTATAAAGATGAACAGGCATCATTGCATGTTATGGATGAATATATCTCCAAGCAGATGCTGTCAAAAATAGCTGTTCCCGTAGCAGAGGAGTACATTGCAGCATCCATTAAAGAGGCCGGGAGTGCAGCCTTAAAATTAGGATTTCCAGTGGTTATGAAAGGGCTTATCCCGAATATGGTTCATAAAACCGAAGCAGGAGTTGTAAAGCTTAACATCAATTCTGAAAAAGAGGTTGAAACTGAATTCATTAACCTTGAAAAAATCATGGAGAACAAAGGGAAAATTCTAATTCAGCAGCAGCTTAAAGCTGATGTTGAACTCATTGTCGGTCTTGTTCAGGACCCCCAGTTCGGGCCATGTGTTATGCTTGGCATGGGAGGTGTAATGGCTGAAATTCTTAATGATGCAGTATTTGGAATCGCACCTCTAAGCAGGCCCCAGGCCCTTGAACTGATCCAGAGGCTGAAAAGTCAAAAACTCTTAAATGGATTCAGGGGAGCAAAAAGTGCAGACAGGGAAAAAATAGCTGATATTCTTGTAAAAATTGGACAACTTGGATTTGAAAATCCAAAAATACGTGAAATTGATATCAACCCCCTGATTATAACCAATGGAAAGCCTGTGGCTGTGGATGCTTCAATAGTTGAACTTGAAAAACCCCTGTAGAATTTACAAAAAATTTTACTAAATCTGCTTCCCTGGACAAAATTTTCAGGAAAACAATTTGAATGATGCTAACTTTTATTAAACAATAAAAACTGTTTGCATTAAAATGTTTTTTAATAGATAATGCAAAATATGCTTACTGATATTGAAAAAACAAAACTCAAAAAACTGGGTCAGCGCTTAAAAAATGCCCGACTTGAAAGAGAAGATCCACAAAAAAAATTTGCTGTCAGGATAGGAGTCTCTATCCCCACTTTATATAAAATGGAAAAGGGAAGTCCTTCAATTACAATTGGCACATGGGTGAAAACTCTTGCAATACTCAACAAGTTGGATGAACTTGATAATTTAATTATTCCTCATGAATCCTTGTTTGAAAGATATGAAACCATGAAAAAAATAAAACATCGTCAAAGAGCAAAAAGAAAAAAAAACAATGATCAGGCTTATTGTTAAAGTTGCTTTACCGGATAATACAACTCTGACCTGTGGTGAAATTATTACCACTAAACCCGATTTCAGGGGAGTTATAAAAGGAGCTTTCCGTTATCAATCAGAATATCTTAAACATCCGCTTGCGTTTCCGATAGATCCTGTCAGTCTTCCATTGAGTTTAAATGAATTCCCTGCAGATCGTCCTGCAGATGTTCAGTATATTTTTGCATGACAAAAATTGGGTTCAAGTGTTTTGGTCTCAACTTTTTCCTGTTTTAGAAATTCCACAGATTCTTTTGCTATAGCAGAAAGCTTTAAGGCCGCTTCTATTGTGATATTCTCATTCAACAAGTCAATTGTACGGTCTTGTATCATATCAATATTAACGATATCTCCAAGAACCATTCTAAAATTTTTAATCTTAGGGAGTTACAAACAATAATAATACCCGTTTATCGTTAAAAGTGCGGAAGATTACTGAATATCGAACCTGCATACGGGTAATTTATATTCTTGTAGCTCCCTTATTGTTTATCTGTTTGGACAGGTATGCAAGGACTCCAACTGTGAAATAACCGATGACGATATCTATTGTGCCGGATTCAGTGTATTCCCTGAGCCATTCGTAAACTTTTTGATTTTCATTTTTATTATCTAATATCATTATTTTCTCTTTAATTTAGTTGAGAATTGATTTTTAGTTGAACATATAACGTATAAGTCACCAGCAGGCGGCCAGGAACCTTCGATGCCAAGTGCCATCGGCTCCGCCTGTCTGGTGTACTGGCTGGTTGGGGCTTTAAGCGTTTAATCATGACGGCCATCATCACGAGCTAAGTACCTAATAAGACATGAATGCAGTAAAAGCCAAGTTCTAAAATTTAGCCTTGCCGCTATATTAGAATGATCAATGAGACATTGTTTTTCAATGGAGTTAATAATTGTTAAGTCTATATAAAAATCATTCTTCTCGTTTCCCCATTTTGGTAAAAACACCCTTTTGTAAAGTTTGTATCTTTTGAGATTATCGAGAACACTGGCTGGTGTATCCTTTGGTAATGGAATAAGGGGAGAGACATGAGTAAGATGAGGTGATATCGAATGCTCATTTGGTGTTATTACTCTATCAAGGTCACAAGTGTTCCCAATAATTATCCAATAGTTAAAGTCTCCATCTATGATTGATATATCCCCATCTTTATCAAAATAAACGGGATCTTTTTTTAATGAAACAATGTCTCCCTGAAAGAAGCTTTCTTCTCTAATATGTGAAACAAAAAACTGGTTAAAAATTGATCCATCATTGATTAGATCTTTAATTTGTTTTGCTAATTCCTCAAAGTCGTATACAGGTGGCCAACGCCCCACGTTTTCTGAAATATTCATGACCTTTTTTTAACCATAATTTTTTTTGTTTTTACTTGAACTTGGCTAAAGAACTGGTCGGCTTCTTTTTCTGCAATAGCATCACCTTCGAGAAAAGCCAATTTGCTCAATACGTTAAATGTTTCGGACACATCACTATCCATGTCTTCAACATGAGAATATGTAGTATCGATATTAGACCATGTAGGGGCGTCCGATGAGTAAATATGGTTAATTATATAACCATCGCTTCCACTAATATTAACAGGAAGGCCGACTTGTGCTTGCGGCTGATTGAAAGCACTATCAGAACTAATTAGTAAAGCACCATATAATATCAATGTTTTTGTCATCTCTTGAAATGAGTATCGACTACTTTCATTTTGTAAGAAATTATCGTACAAGTCAGAATAATTACACAATTCAGTATTATACATACTAATACTCCGGGTTAAGTGTTTCTAAAAAATCTTGCTTCAACAAGTCAAAAAAAACATTTAGCGATACATCATGCTGCTTATCTACTAATTTAGTTACTTCTGCGAAAGAAATACTTTGTTTAGGCTCAAAAAATGTATCCGTATCAATTACTGATCCAATAATTTTCTTTTTATCACGAGTCACTACCGTATTATTTTGTATATTTACCCGTGTAGTTAGTTCATCTTGCTCAAATATTGTACTAATTGTTGTTTGTTTGGCAACAAGAGGGTTGCCTTTCAGCTCAATTGACAATGTGATTTTTTCAAAGATATCGGTGGTAAAAAAATCAATGTACCTTATCCCAATCCGAAGAAAATTCTTAACAATCCCTGACTTTTCTAATTGATTGATAATTTTCTGTAGAAAAGGATAAAAATTTTCTTTCCAACCGACATACTCCCCTGGGTTCCCGAAAGATATTACACTTGGCCCAACATTTAATCGGTATCCATTGGAAATAGATTGATAGCACGGGGCAAATTTCAATTGAGGATCATTCCGTCTTATTTCTTCTGGAATTTCAGCGATTGGCAATTTTGTAAAATTGGGAAACTCATTTCGTACCACACTAAACAACATGCCCAGTATTGCATCAGGTGGAATTTCACTTTCAAAACGGAATTCCACAACCGCATCGATTATTGGATCAGGTGTTATTTTTGTTGGTCTTGTCATTGGATAGCCTTGTATAATATAATAATTTTAAATAACGTAAAACTTAACAACACTTTGTTTTATAGCAGAAATGTTAATCATTGAAAATAAAATTGTAAACACTAAGCAGAGACAGCATTTTATACCCTAACCATTTATTATCAGGTCAATTTGCCCTTGCAACCTGAATAAACCCTGTTATCAAGTTGATTTT
>JAYEHB010000441.1:0-5302 GCA_034659375.1 Thermodesulfobacteriota bacterium | reverse complement strand
AATCAATTGAAAATTGAAAATTATGAATTATGAATTAATTGTTAAGCCTGACCCCTCCGTTGTTCCTGCAATCAGGATATATGGCCGACGTTAGAACCAAACCCGACTTTCATATAACTACCATGGGCAGCCTTGGTGGTCTAAGTCTGCACACAACAAATGATGAAAGTTACACTTCTGGTTTGCCAAGACTTTCATATAACCGGCACGGCCGGAGCATGGTCATTCTCATCGGCCACAACAAAGTTAGAAAGTCTATGATTACAGTCTCTTGTAAGGACTTTCATATAAAAAAAAGGATCATTAAAATGCTGGAATCGATATCCAACAAAATTGAATGGTTCAGCAGAAAAGAAGGAGAGATAACATCTTTTCTTGTTTATCCTCTGCTGTTTATTGTGCTTTATGAAGTCTTTATAAGATATGTATTCAACGCTCCCACCACATGGGGTTTTGAAGCAACAACTTTTCTATACGGACTTCACTACATGTTCGGGTATGCCTATACAGATGTGCATAATGCCCATGTAAAAGTAGATATCTTTACATCATACATGTCCAGAAAATGGCAGTCTGTTATAGGGATCGCAACAAATCTTCTCTTTTTCATGCCGGTAATGTTCTTTATGACAATATGGGCATTTAAGTTTGCATACACATCCACCATGGGGCTTGAACTAAACTCCACTTCCTGGGCTCCTCCCATATGGCCTCTGAAAATTCTCATGGCATGCTGTTTTCTTTTTCTCTTTCTTCAGGGCATTGCAAACCTGATCAAAGATATTAACAAACTTTCAAAACAATAATTTACGAGGTATTTCCATGAGTCTTGAATTTATGACAGTAGCAATGTTTATAACCCTGATCCTGGCCATCACTCTGGGTCATCCTCTGGCATATACCCTTGCTGCTGTTGCCACTCTTTTTGGCCTTATTGACAACGGATTTTCAGTTCCCATGCTATTTGACATGTTTGCCAACAATGCATGGGGTTTAATGAACAACTATACACTGGTGGCAATACCGCTGTTTATCCTCATGGCCCAGCTCCTGGACAGCTCCAAGGTCTCGGAAGCTCTTTTTGAATCCCTTTATATAGTACTTGGAGGTATAAACGGGGGTCTTGGTCTTGCAGTGGTTGTTGTATGCACAGTTTTTGCCGCAACAACAGGCATCATAGGTGCCTCGGTTGTTGCCATGGGACTTTTAGCTACCCCGGCACTTATCAATAAGGGATACCAGAAAGAGCTTACCAGCGGTATCATATGTGCTTCCGGCACCCTGGGAATTCTCATTCCTCCAAGTATCATGATGGTTGTTTTTGGCGGTCTTACCGGCATGAAAGAGACTTCCGTAGGAAATCTCTTTGCAGGTGCAATCGTACCCGGCATGATTCTTTCCGGGCTCTACTTTGCCTATATTCTGATCAGATGCAACATCAACCCTGAACTTGGCCCGCCAATCTCCAAACAGGAGGCTTCTAACTACACAGCAGGTCAAAAATGGGCAATGACCATGAAATCTCTGCTTCCACCACTTGGACTTATACTTGCTGTCATGGGCACAATCCTGGCAGGGGTTGCAACTCCCACAGAAGCAGCAGGACTCGGCTCAGGAGGAGCCATGCTTCTGGCATTTTTCAATAAAAAGCTCAACTGGCAGGTGTTAAAAGAGGCAAGCTATGCAACTTTAAAAACAACCTCCATGGTGATGATGCTCTTTATTGGAGGAAAATTCTTCAGCACTGTATTTTTAAGCATGGGCGGAGGAGATGTTGTGGCAGATCTTCTCGTTGGAAGCGGAATGAACCGCTGGCTCGTCCTTGGAATCATGATGTTCATAGTATTTATAATGGGGCTGTTCATTGACTGGGCAGCAATACTGCTTGTCACGGTTCCCATTTTCATGCCAATAGCCATGGAGATCGGATTTGATCCTCTCTGGTTTGCAATTTTAATGTGTGTAAACCTCCAGACATCATTTCTTACACCCCCGTTTGGATATGCTCTTTTCTACTTCAAGGGTGTGGCACCTGAAGGATACACCATGATGCACATATACAAAGGAATCTTACCCTTTGTGCTGCTCCAGGTTGTAAGCCTTGCAATAATCACTCTGTTCCCCGCTATTGTAACCTGGCTGCCAGGGGTCTTTTTTGGATAAACAAACCTTATTCCACCACAAAATTTAAACAGGATACCAATTTTGGATAATTACAAAGCAAACTTTATAGAAAAGGCAGAACTTGTTTCAGCCTTTTTATATGAGGTAAAAACCATGGAGGATGCTTTTCTTCAAGCAATTGCTCTGTGTGAAAAAAAGCAACCCTGCCAAAGTCTGTACAGTACAGGGGATAAAGTTGAATCTTATGGAGCCAGAACTTTACCATCAAACAAAACCATTGCAGCTCCTGGTTTATCCCCTGATATGTTCAATAATTTTAAACTTCTCTGCAAAAACAAGGGGATTGATCTGGTCAAATCTGATCTGCGGAAATATCCAGGGGGCATGGATATGGGATTTACAATTGCAGATTTTGGAATTGCAGAGACCGGAACCCTTGTTATCAATTCAGACAATGAAGATACAAGACTTGCAACCATGTTAAGCGAAGTTCACGTTGCCCTGCTTAAAGAATCAAACATCAGAACAACCGCCCTTGACATGGCAGAAGAGCTAAAGGAACTTACAGCAAAACCGTCATCCTACACAGCCTTTATTACCGGTGCCAGCAGAACAGCAGATATTGAGCGGGTTCTTGCCCTAGGTGTCCACGGTCCTTTGGAACTTCACATCATACTTCTTGGGGAGTAATTATGGAAAAACAGGAAAATATCAAGGAATATAAAGCAAGAATTAATGGAGCCATTGAAAACGATTTTTTAAGATCAGCCATGGACAAATTTGCTGTTGATTACAGAGCAGGCAGGGCCAACGCCTTCTCTGGAATGGATGTTGATTCACTTGTTGAACAGGTGGCTTCCATAAAAAAGAGTGCCATGGAAAACCTGGACCAGCTTTTTAAAGAGTTTTCATTAAAAGCAAAAAAAAATGGAGTCCATGTACACCTTGCAGAAACAGCAGAAGAGGCATGCAGGATAATTACAGAAATAGCAGAAAAGAGTTCATCAAAAAAAATAATTAAATCAAAATCCATGACAGCAGAGGAGATCCATTTAAACACCTGGCTTGAAAACCAAAAACTTGAAGTAACAGAAACAGACCTTGGAGAGTGGATTGTTCAGCTGCGTCATGAAGGACCGTCCCACATGGTCATGCCGGCCATCCATCTGTCAAGATTTCAGGTTGCCGATCTTTTTTCAGATGTTACAGGAAAAGACCAGGAGTCTGAAATTGAAAAACTGGTCAAAGTGGCAAGAAAAGAACTCAGGGAAACATTCATTAAAGCAGACATGGGAATTACAGGAGCCAACTATGCCCTGGCCGACTCAGGCACCATTGGTCTTGTAACCAATGAAGGAAACGCAAGGCTTGTCACCACCCTGCCAGGGGTACATGTTGCCCTGGTGGGAATTGACAAGCTTTTGCCCTCCATAACAGAAGCTCTTACCATCAACAAAATCCTTCCCCGCAATGCAACAGGTCAGAGTATAACCTCCTATGTCACATGGATAACAGGCCCTTCACAGTGTACCACAACTGCTGATAAAAAAAGAGAGATGCACATTGTTTTTTTAGATAATGGCAGAAAAAAAATTGCAAAGGACCCTCTCTTTTCCCAGATTCTTCACTGTGTAAGGTGCGGAGCCTGTGCCAATGTATGTCCTGTTTACAGAATGGTTGGAGGACACGCCCTGGGCTATGTATATATTGGAGCCATTGGGCTTATCACAACATATTTTTTCCATGGAAGGGAAAACGCAAAAAACCTTGTTCAGAACTGCACAAACTGCGGAGCATGCAGAGCAGTCTGTGCAGCAGGCATTGATCTTCCAACACTGATCAAGGAAGTCCATGCAAGAATCCAGGATGAAGAGGGACACCCCATAAAGAGCCTGCTCCTTGCAAAAGTTTTAAAAAACAGAAAACTCTTTCACACCCTGTTAAGATCTGCAAGCCTTGCCCAGAGACCTGTTACAGGAGGAACATCATATCTGAGACATCTTCCCATGATTTTTTTTAAAGATCAAAACTTTAAACTGCTCCCTGCCATAACAAAAAAACCATTCAGGGACAGATTCAAAGAGTTGAAGCCTGAAGTTACAAACCCATCAATTAAAATTGCCCTTTTTTCAGGGTGTGTCCAGGACTTTGTCTATCCTGAACAGCTTGAAGCAGGCATAAAAGCCATGGCCGCCAGTGGCAGAGTATCCATTGAGTTTCCCATGGATCAGACATGCTGCGGCCTGCCCGCAGTCATGATGGGGGAAAAGGATGCTGCAAGGGATGTAGCCATCCAGAACATCAATGCATTTAAAAAATATGATGTGGATTATATTGTTACTCTGTGTGCCTCATGTGCATCCCACCTGAAAAACGCAGTTCCATCCCTTGCAGAAAATTTTGCAGATAAAGATGCAAAAGAGTTTGCAGATAAAATAATTCCTTTTTCTGTTTTTATGAATAAAATTGCAAAAACTGATATACCTGAAAAATCTATAACTGAAAAAACCATCGGAAGAAAAATTGCATGGCATGCACCCTGTCATCTCTGCCGTGGACTTGGCATCAAAGATGACCCAAAGGAGTTAATAGCAAAATCAGGCAACGAGTATGTTCCATGTGAAGAAGAGGAGACCTGCTGTGGATTTGGAGGCAGTTACTCTGCAAATTTCCCTGCTATCTCAAGGGAGATACTTTTAAACAAACTTGAGGACTGCAAAAAATCAGGGGCTGAAATTTTTGTTACAGAATGCCCCGGCTGCGTAATGCAGCTTCGGGGCGGAGCCTTAAAAAACAGATATAACATTGAGGTTCTCCATATTGCAGAACTTATTGCGTCAACAACCCCTGAGCTAAAGACTCAGGGGCTTGCAAGGTAACTTGTAAGCCCGGTTGATTAGCCTAAGTCTTAACTGACTACGTTACAACAGCTCTATCCTTTGGAACCCAGACGAAGCCCTCCGTGTATATAATATGTGTCACCTGCCAGGGCTTCATTTCTATATATCTCCCCTGCCAGGGAAACCACCTCTTCAGGTTCAACAAGACGGCCAATGGGAACATTTTCAATAATTGCATCAAGGGCATTCTGGTTCATTCCCTTGACCATGGGTGTACCGACATATCCAGGAGCAATGGCAGCACACCTGATTCTGTCTGAAATACCGCGTCTGAAAAA
>JAYEHB010000440.1:0-5309 GCA_034659375.1 Thermodesulfobacteriota bacterium | reverse complement strand
GAAAAACAGGATAAAATTTATATGAAAGTCCGTCCAAACGACTGTAATCATGGACTTTCATTCTTTGTTGTGGCCGATGAGAATGACCATGCTCCGGCCATGCCGGTTATATGAAAGTCCTGTCAAAACAGGAGTGTAACTTTCATCATTTGTTGTGTGCAGACTTAGACCACCAGGGCTGCCATGGCAGTTATAAAAACTTATCCCGCCCTTTATTATCATCTATTTTATTCAACAGATGCTCCACCCTTTGAGTTTGAATTTTGGCAATATCAATGGCAATCTGGGGATACTGCATAAGCATCTCTTCAAAGTCTATTTTATGAATCGCTAAAAGATTTGTGTCCCTTTCTGTCTGAAAGGTTACCAGTCTTTTAGCATCCATAAAAAATGCACTAAACCCGAAACCGTTCCCCGGCACAAATTTCCCCATAAAAGTTCTGTTTTTTGATGCTGTTAACTCTCCTGTAACAACAATGTACATTGTTTCTGAAAATTCACCTTCCCGAAAAATAACTTCACCTGGAGGGAATCTCTGTTCCCGGGCAATTGCTGCAATTGCTGCAAGCTCATTAATGGCAAGATTTTTAAAAATATTTACTTTCCTTATATACATTATCTTATCCTGCATGGAAAATTTGCTTTCCATTTGTGCCTCCTTGTTCTTCACCTGACAGGCAAGGTCTTTAACAATCTTATTCTTTGAATTTAAAAGCTTATCAAGTGCATTTTTATCAATTTTTTCCAATTTACACTCAAGGGCAACTGACAGAGCAAGTACAATGGTCACCCAGTGTCTGTTTCCCAAAAGGAATGAACAGATCTTTGTTAAATCATGGTCAAATTCAGGTAGATTAAAATTTTTTCTTCCAATTTTTATGGCCCGGGTAAAGGTAGAGTCATCCACAAGGGGCATAAAAATTTTAATTAAAACAGAATCCATTATGTTTTCCATGGCCTCAATGGCATTGGATCTCTGCCTGGCATCTTTTGAAAAAAAACCTTGAAAAACTATCTCCATGCGGCCGGAATCATCTTTTAATGCAGCAATCCTGAGAACAGTTTTAATATGCTCCTCTTTTCTCTCTTTAAGATGGGTAATTAACAGACCTTTTGCTGAACTTTCCTTAAACCGGCTCAACTCGTCAATCACCAAAAGATATATGTAGCTGATAAAAATATGATCTTTAAAAAAATAGAAAATATCAATATCCTTGATATCAAGATCTTCAAGCAGTGCAAATATCCCTTTTTTAATTCTATTATTAAAGCTGTTCAGAGATTCTACCAGAATATAGTTATTTTGATACAAGGCTCTTTTAATTTTATTTTTAGCCATATTATGAATTTCATCAGAACTGTCACCAATAAGAGAAATCACCTTTTTCAAGCTTTTATCATCATATATTTCCATAATTTTAAGAGCCTCCATGCGTACTTTCCTTAACCCATGGAAAAGATAATTTCCTGCAAGAGTTTGAATTTCATCAAAGTTAAGATTGTTAAGTGCAACAATTAAAAACGGCAGTAAATCATCATGGCAATTGGGGTGGTTGACCATTTTTTTTAAGGCTGAAATATAGAATACATCACCTGACTCTCCGGCAGCAATTATACCTGTCTTTACATCTTTGCTTTCAATTGATTTAAGGAGTGACTCAATAAGCTCTCCATATTTATCCGGATCATGTTTAAAAAGAGTGCCAATTGAGCGTCCCCTGACTTCGGGGAATCTGCACACCTTTGTGGCTTGCTCTGTACACTGGTCAACGAGATCCTGGAAAAAACTTACACTCTCGAAAAATTCAAGTTTTTTGGCTGCATTGCACAAAGATATCATAAGTTCTCTGTTTTCAACATTAATCAATAGTTTGAAAATTTCAAGAGCCTCTTTTTCGGGCATATGGGAAAGCAAGCCAAGAAGAGCTGTAATGGTCTTTTCATCCTGGTCTTTGATAACAGCGAGGATATGGGTATCAAGCTCTTTTACTTCAAGAAACCTTAAAAGATCAGCATAGGCAAGAGCATCTTCTCCTTTTGAAGAGAGAAGCCCATGCAAAAGCTTTTCCTGAATAACTTTATCATTGAAAAGTTTTTGAAGATCAATTTTTTTCATGGATTTCAGATTAAAATCGTTCATGGATAAAAGATTTAAAAGAATATTTGAGTAATTTCTTTTCAGATAAACAATAGTGAGAATCCAGGCAGCCACAAAGGGCAGAGCAACAAGGGATAAAAATTTTGGATGGAAAAGATTTTCTGATAAAAGTATGGCGATAGAACCTGTCATCAGTGCTGTTCTTGCCACTATCCCCCTTAAAAAAGGCCTTATTTTAGATCTATGGGATTCAGGAAAAATACCAATCAGAATATTAGAAACAGGTTTATTAAAATTTGTTCTAAACAGATTTGTGGAAAACCTTGCATAGATAGCTGAAAAAATATTAAATTGAAATAAAAACGCCAGAAAGACAAATATATAATTAAGGGGGTGAAACATTAAAACAACAGGAAGTCCTAATTTTCCATACAATTTCCCTGCAAAAAAAAGCAAAAAAAGGCTTATAATATTTATGCAGCCCCGAAAATATCCAAAAAAATTAATCATTCCGGTTTCAGTTGTAAAATGGTTATCAATGGCAAAATTGAACTGATAGTTCATCACCGGAAGAATGATATTTGAAAAAAAAGTTAACAGAATAAGTATGGTAACAAGTCTGGACTCCTTCATAATAGAGCCCATTTCCTGAAACTGTTTTAAAAAAAACATACCTTTCCCATTTTTTTGAAATTTGCTTTTTACAATCAGGGAGACAGGGAAAGATTTTTTAATTTTATGAACAAGAACCAGTGCCATCATGGTTAAAACAAGATATACCAGAAGGAAATTATTAATGGGAAGAATATAAACAAGAATCGGAGTTGCGAGGCTGCCAACTATATCACCAATTACTCCACCGGCGGTAATTAGCGGAAACAGACGTTTTGACTGGCCAAAATTAAAAAGGTCATTGGCAAAATTCCAGAACAGAAGACCCAGCAGCATTTCAAACTGAACCTTTATAATAAAGAGCAGAGGATAGGTTAAACTGTAATCCAAAGGAATCAGCAGCCTGAACAGAGCAACTGTAATACCGGAAAAAATCAGAAACCAGGATATCATGCGATGTCCTGAAATTCTGATCAGAAGCCTTGATATCCCAGCCATTATTATAATTGTAACCAGAGGATTTAATATATAAAGAAAGGGGAGATATTCAACGCCAAACCTCTTTAAAAATGCTGTCTCTGTAAAGTTGTTAAAGATAATGCCTGAACAGCGTATGAGAAAAAGAAAAATAGTTGAGCCTAAAAATAATCCCATTTCATCATCACGAATATTTATCCAGTTTTTAAACCTGGTCAAAACTGATTCCTCGTTAAATTTTGTTGCCATTGAATGCTAAATCCAATATTTGTAAACAGAACATATAAATTCAATGATTTTTATAAAAATCCGCACAGGCGATGATTGTACGGGCGAACGGCCGTTCGCCCCTACGTTCTGCGTTGTTTTGGTTATACTCTAATGAATTGCAGAATAATTATCAAGATATCAATAATCATTCTTGATATCTATTCAATTTTAAGCTTGGAAATGCATAAAAAAAGCTCCTCCCTAATTAAAGAGAGGAGCTTTTGTAAAAACCTTAGAATCTACTTGTACAACGCCGTAACCTTAATTAGAAATTAAGCTCAAGCTGTGCAACAACAACATCCGTTGAATCATCAGGACTATTATCGTCATAATCAGGTGATGATTGAAAATAAGTTACAGAAAAATCAGTATTGGTTGCAATTCTGTACAGAAAAAAAGCATTAAAAGAAACTATGCTGTCAAGATTACAACCAACCTTACCATCATCTTCAGGCTCAAGATAACCAATCTTTGAACCAGCTTTCAGACCGTCCATGATGTTGACATCAACAGACAAGAATGCACCGATAACACCTGCAGATGCCCCTGATGGATCAAAAGGTGCCCAGTTTAAGTTTGAAACATAAGTCCAAACAGGAGTATTGGAAGAGTCAGGAGAAAAGTCATCCCAGTTGCCAAGATTTGTCAGCTGGATCTCATCATCATCTGAAGCATCAGCCCAGAGAAATTCTGCACCAATATTTATCATGTCTGTTACATTGGCATCAGCACTCAGGTAAAACTGAATTCCTTCATAATCTGTATCGCCGTCATTTGTATCGCCGCCAAGGTATGCAAGCTCGGTGTTCAGATTAACAATACCAGCAGTTCCCTTAACATTAAGACCAATACCAAATGGTGAGTCATCATTATCGGAGCCATCACTAGCCATGCAGGCAAAGAAATTTGAAGAATAAGCATCAACATCATAAGAGACATTTACTGCGTAAAAATCCTTATCATCATTTGCATCGCCATCATCTGAAATAGAGTCACCTTCATCCAATTTTGCATAGATAAGATTCACTGTAACCGGATCAAATTTCAGTCCCAGGTTTGCTGCAGTAGGATTGCCGTCAAACACTTCCATAATACCAAGTGCAAGAAACTGCTGACCAAGTCTTAAGCTCCAGTTCTCTTTATCAATATTAATGTATGCACGCTCAAGGTTAAATGCAGTGTCAGTTACATTTCCGCCGTCATTAGCTTTTGCAACTGCACCCCTGGAGTAATCATAACCCCATTTGGCTTCTCCGTAGTCTACTCTTAATTTAGCATAAACATCATCTGCAACATTGGCTTTTATTCCCAAAAGAAATTTCTGGCGGATAAAATCCAAATCATCATCATCATCATAGGTTGCAGACCACATATTATCATTGCCATAACCATCCATACTATAGGCTCTTACATAAAACTGTCCGCTCAACTCAAGTCTGTCATCAGCAGCGGCTGAACCTGCCATAACAAATACAGCAGCCATTGCTATAAATATAATAAATAGTTTTTTCATCTTAAATTTTCCTCCTACAGAAAATTGGCTGAATAATTCAGCACTTTGATTTTGTTTTTAATAACTGCCATGGGCAACCCTGGTGGTCTAAGTCTGCACACAACAAATGATGAAAGTTACATTCCTGGTTTGCCAGGACTTTCATATAAACTTCTTGTTTGTAAAAATAGAACTCTAAGTGAACTCCCTAAAATTAAAGCTTTTAAAACTAAAATTTTAAGTTTCCTGCTTCACAGATGTAAAGCATAACTATCCAAAATGGACAATTAAGTACACAACTTAATTAATTTCCTCTTCCACCTCCTTAATTTAGATGATTAAGGATTTATTGATTCTCAT
>JAYEHB010000439.1:0-5324 GCA_034659375.1 Thermodesulfobacteriota bacterium | reverse complement strand
TCCCCCCAGGCCTGTTCACAAAATATAGTAAAGGGCTGCAAAGCATCCTGATTCGGCAGCAGTGTATCACCCGCCTTTATCTGCCCGACTGAAAAATGATAGGCAGACAAAGCATCAATATACTGCTTGCGCTGTTTTTGGGAAATAATAATAGGCGGCAGTCCTGATTTAAGGACCGGAATATTGGCAATAAGCCTGGCCAAACGGCCATTCCCATCAAAAAAAGGATGAATGCGGACAAAGGCAACATGTAGCTGCACATATGCCATAAGTGCCTGTTGCCTGTCATTGGACTTCAGAGACTGATCAAGCTCACGATACAGTTCAAACCAATTTTCCATGAGCAAAGGAATATCACCGGGCGAACCATATTCAAAAACAACCTGTTTATCACCAACAACAGCAACAGTGGAATTCGGCTCCTTTTTCCACCCGCCAACGGGTTTATACACATCAATAATTATATTTGTCTGCACTGCCTTGTGAAGGGAAAACAATTCCTTTTCCTTAAAAGGTGTCTTGTTTTGTACCAGATCATAGATCAAATCAATGGCCCTGGCATGCCCTACCACCTCTTCATGATCTTTTAAAGGTTTGCCGGATATGGTCAAACCCTCTTCCAGCACAAAGGCGGTCTCGCCAAGGGTCAGGGTATTGCCTTCAATAGCCGTGGATGTATGGGTCCACAGGTTACGCAGCTGAATCAACAGTGCTTTGCGAAGATCATTGTCAAGGTCTTTAAGAAAATTGAGCATTTTTAATTACCTTTGTTAAACATTATATGGCAAATACCACCTAATTATTAACCCCTTGCGATGTGCATACACCAAGGGCAACACCCCTGTCAATAAAGGATGAATGTGCACCTGAAAATATTAAAAATTAAAAATTGCTACCCTGTTGCCACAATCTTTCCTTCCAAAGGCAGGAGGATGGTAAATTTTGCACCTGAGCCTGGCCGGGATTCAACAACCATTGTACCGCCGTGATCCTCGGTGACAATGAAATATGATACCGACAGGCCAAGTCCTGTACCCAGCCCCACATCCTTTGTTGTAAAGAAAGGTTCAAATATACGATTACGTACGGCTTCGTCCATGCCTGGCCCGTTGTCTTCAATTTCGATCCGTGCCATGCCGTCATCATTGAGCAGCCGCAATATAAACCGAGGTTCTTCGCCCTCTTCTCCTGTTACTTGTGCCATTGCCTGGGCACCGTTCTTCAGTATATTGAGGAACACCTGCTGGATCTTGCTGCTATCACAGGGTACACGGGAAACAGAGGTGTCGTATTCCCGAATAATTTTGATCTTGCGAAAATCGTATTTCTTCTTCAAATCATAGTCGGTTTGTGCAAGTTCAATGGTTTTATCGAGCAGTTCCCCCAGATCATAGAGCAGATATATTGAACCATTCTTACGGCTGAAGGAGAGCATATTCTCCACAATCTTTGCTGCACGTATCCCGGATTCCATAATCGCTTCAATCATTTTTAAAAGCCCGCGTTTTTCCATGTAGGCTGCCACAGATTCCATGGTTGTACCGCACGCCTCAGCAGCCTCCCGGTTTTTAAGAAGATCTCCGAAAATTCGGTTTTTCACAACCTGAATATTCTGAAGAATACCTGCCAGGGGATTGTTGATCTCGTGGGCCATACCCGCCGCAAGTCCGCCCACAGAAAGCATCTTTTCGCTCTGAATCACCATCTCTTCAATGCGTACACGCTCGGTCACATCGTCTATCCTGATCACAGCCCCATTGACACCATTGGTTATGAGCGGGTAGACAGTCATGTCTAAAAATCGTATCTCCCCATGCATTGGAGTTGCAACCCTTGCGTCTTTTCGTACATTGCGTTCCCTTACTGCAAGGCTAACTTCCTCCATGGCCTTGGGAAATTGAGGCAATACATCGGGAATAGCTCGCCCCAGGGCATTGACAGCTGCCAAACCTGTTACCTTTTCAGCCTCCAGGTTCCACTGGGTTACGCAGCCCCCGGAATCTACCCCCACAAGCACAGACGGCATGGAGTTAACTATGTTGGATAGGTAATTCTGCAGATGCAGCAACTCTTTCTCAGCTTCTTTGCGCTCGGCAACCTCCCTTTGAAGATTTTCATTGTTCTTTGTCAACTCTTCATTGCTTCTGCCTAAAGCATTGACAAGCCGTGCCTTTTCTCCAACTGCCAGATTGATTGATTTGATCATTTTATGGAGAATTAAACCGAGTTCCCGTGTTTCCACTGTTCCGCCCACGGGGATATCTGCCGATGCAAGGCCGCTTTGTTCAATATGTCTGGCAGCCGATGTCAACCTGCTTAGGGGGGTGGTCAAGCTCCTTGAAAGCAGAAGAGAAAGAATCAAGGCACCAATCAGAAAAAAAGCAAAAAGATAAATTATCTTCCGGACCAGTCTTTTCGCATGAAGCTTGATCTCGTCATCATAGACTGAGGCACAGATATACCAGTCCAGAGGCTTAAAATACGTTATATAAGTTGTTTTCCAGAATCTAAAGTCACCCTTGTGGGCCGGAGGCTTGTCCCACTTGTACCTTAAGGTTTTCCCAGGTGTTTTAGCAGCTTCCATAAGTTCATCCACAACCGGATTTCCAGTGACGGGATTTTTCAATTTTGTAAAATCTTCCCCTTCACGAGTAGGATGGATCAGGAATTCTTTCTCGCCGGAAAGGATAAACATGTACCCGGTTTCAGCTATTTTTACTTTTGAAAAGGTTTCTCTAAGATCTGTGATAACGGCATCGAGACGTCTCTTAGCTTCCTCCTGGATGTCGTCAATATATACACCGGTTCCCACGACCCAGCCCCACTCCTTGAAAAAACTCACATAGGAAAGTTTTGGCTGATCTTTAGTAAGGCCCCCGTTTGTCGGCTTAGGCCAAAAATAATCCACATAACCGCCCCCATCCTCCAGGCATATATCGACAAATGCCTTTAAAAGATGCTTACCAACACCAAGGGCACAATAATACTTGGGGTCGTCTAAAATTTTTCCTTCCAATTCAGGCATGATGGGGTGTAGAACAATACGTGAAAAAGGGGTTTGGATATTGTTGATCCAGACATATCCAATACCATCATCATAGCGTATCCGCCTGATCCCGTTCAAGGCCAGCCGCTTTGCCCCCTCCTCGGAATGGAAACCCTTCATGTAATCTTCATAATATACCTTAATAGAGGAGAGGGCTATCATGATTAAATTTTTAAGCTCAGATTTCCTTCTCTCAAGGGAGGCTTCCTTATGAAACAGAATGCTTTTATACTGGTTTTCAACATCCAAAGTTACCGTATGCACCAGGTTTCGTGCGTTCTCATCCTGGGCGGTCAATACCGCTTTTTCAGTTTCTCTCTGAGCAAATACCATAAAAGTTATGGTTGTCAGAAAAACAATGCCCGTTACAACAAGCAGTATTCTTGATCTTAAGGAGTCAAACATAAAACCGCCTCTGTTAAGTGAGAATTGCTAAACGGAATACCTTTAACATCTATATTTGAGGGGCACTGTTTTGTCAAGGCAAAACTATTGACAATGAAAATAAAGTAGTTGTGTACATCAGGGCATGGGGAGAATCTGAGTCGAAGACGCACCCGCTCTTAGCCCATGGCAACTCCGTCCAATGCACTATAATTATGCCTCGCTCCCAAGCTGAAACTTGGGGAACGAGAGGATGTGCTGTAATTATGAGAGCTTCAATGCCGGATCATGATAACCACGGCCAGGACAATGAGAGTGCTTCCCATGTAGCCCGAGGCGGAAAAACTCTCCCCCCACCAGAACCAGGCCACAACAGCCGCCATCACAGGCTCTAAGGTGGCAACAATGGATGCCCGGCCGGCTTCGATCCTCTTCAGACCCGCATAGTAGAAATGATAGGCCCCATAGGTGGAAAAAAGGGCTATGCAGCCAAGAGCAAACCAGGCGGTTGCTGTCTTTTCCGCAAAGGTGAACATGGGAAGAAGGGATATTGCCCCAACGGGAAGAATGTAAAGGAACAAAACCGGTGCAGAATACCTCTCCGAGTAATGTTTTCCCATGATATAATAAAGGGAATAGCAAAACCCTGCAAGAAGGCCGAAAAAAATGGCGGAAACACCGGGTCCCCTGCCCAGAGCACCCTGCCCCTGGTTCAGAGAAATCATGACAACACCGAAAATTGTAAGGCAAAGGGCTGAAAGCTTGGCCCCGGTAAACCGCTCTTTCAAAAAAATCCTGGAGAACAAAAAGACCCAGGCCGGGGCAGTATAAAGAAGAACAGAAGCCAGGGCCGCCCCGCCCCGGTCCACTGCCACCTGATAGGACCCGAAAAATAAGGCAACACTGACAAACCCGAACAGGGACAGGCCGGGAAGGTCCCTTTTATCTACCCTGGTCGTTTTCTGGACCAGGGCCTGGGTTCCAAACAAAAACCAGGCCAGAAAAGCACGCCAGAAAGCCACCTCCAGGGGAGAGACCCCCTCTTGAAAAGCCAGCTTGGCCAAAGGCCCCAGAAGCCCCCAGAGGGAAGCGGCCAGGGAGATATATAGATACCCTTTCCATCTATTTGATTCTGATATGCCATTTTTCATAGACTTGCCAAAAAAAAAGAAAAACGACAGGTAGTCGTTTTTTGGAACATGTCAATGGGAAAAGATATTGCCAATGCCCTCCCATCTTTATCCTTGACAAAAACCGCTTGATAATCATCCAAATTCAATTTACCGTCAAGTATATCCATGACAACCTCATATTTATAGACCCCTTGCCGATGACCGACTTTAACGATTTTGACAAGGAGCTGCTGTTTGTAAACGGAATAAACAAGCCTGTATTTATAGCATAAAAAATGAAATTGTCAACAAAACAGCATAAAAAATGAAATATTACCCCCGCATCATTCAATTTCATTTTACCACCCACAATTTCACCAAATATCCGCACAGGCGATGATTGTACGGGCGAACGGCCGTTCGCCCCTACGTTCGCCCCTACAATTTCCACAATTCCATGAAGGATTTTCATACAAAACACATATTTTGCACACTCAATGATCATAGAATGTACACGGCGACCTGAAAAAACTTTAATTAAATATATACCCACAACAATAATCTCCTTAAATTTCAGAGAGATAGCGAATATACAACCATGTGGCACAAAATTTGTAATTATTGTTTAAGTTTAGCAATCACAAATGAATTGTGAATTGTGAATTGTGAATTATGAATTATGAATTATCAATTTTCAATTTTCAATTTTCAATTTTCAATTTTCAACTTTCAACTTTCAACTTTCAACTTTCAACTTTCAACTTTCAACTTTCAACTTTCAA
>JAYEHB010000438.1:0-5327 GCA_034659375.1 Thermodesulfobacteriota bacterium | reverse complement strand
AAACTTCAATAACCTGCCTGGCCCGTGTCTGGCTTCCAACAATAAGGAGATTTCTGGTATTATGACCATTAGTCCTGATCTTTTTCAGAACCTTAAAAATAATAAATTTGGATAAAGTGAGCAACAAGATATTAAGAATCAGAAAAATGCCCATTAAAAGACGGCTGATACCCTGGATATGCAAAAAATACATAGCCAGACTCACAAGAATCATCCCCATGAAACATGATTTTAAAATTGCAGTAAAAAATTGCCAGAACGGTTGCTGACGATAGGACTTATACATGTCCATCCATTTAAAAGAGATAAACCAGGCAATGATAATTAACAGAAGAAGAATATAATAGTTTGGATCTGTGGAAAGAGCCTTCAAAGATTCCGGTAATAAATTCCTTTTAATAAAGTAGGCCGCAACAAATGAAAATCCGGTAATACCAATATCAATGATTTTTTGTACATCTAAAATAAATGAGCTGTTTTCTTTAAGCATTTTTCTCCTCAGTCCTGATACTATTAATCTACAACTTCTTGAGCTAAAACAGGAATTATTTTCTTCTTTTCAATTTCTTTAACCATTAAATCAGGAACGGGTGCATCAAGAAGCAGCCAGCTTAGATAAAGCCCAAGCTAAGCAGCAGTTTTGAAAAGACACCCAAAATCTAAACAACCCTGATGCCGGTTCTGAGAATTCTCTTAACAAACGGATTATTACTGTTAAAATCTAAAGGGTTATATGGTATTGGCTCAAGGTCGCAACTGATGCTTAATTTAATACGCCTGATCTTGTCTCTGTCGCCAAAACGTTCACCTTTAAATGCGGTTGACACAATAGCCAGATCAATATCGCTCCAGTCATTAAATGTTCCCTGAGCATAGCTCCCAAACAGAAATGCGCGTTCTACCTTAATATGATTATCTTCCAGTTTTGCTATAAACTGATTAATAATTTTCAATATTTTATCTGGGATTTCAACCATAGCATCATCTCGTTAATTTTTTGATAATCGTGATCTGCACTGTCGAGCCAATATTTAATATGTTCTTTTATATCCACATTGCACCATTTTTTGAACCTAATCAGAGTTTCCTGGAGCCTAACGCTTAACTATTTAACTATAAAATCAAAAAGGCTGGCACTCTCATCAATAATATCTAAAAAGCGACGGAGATCTTTGTCATCAAGATAGATATCTCTTTTTTCGACCCCACGATTGATAACATGATAAAAGCCAATTTGGTCTATTCTTGGTTTTGGTTTACGTGCCATTTGTTAATGCTATCCCAGCAGGGCATAAAAGTAAAGAGTAAACCTCTGACCCCTCTCTATATATTTCTGCTGAATATTTCAATTGGAAAAAGAGATATAGCTTTGTCAGTCGTGGCTAATGTAAGATGCTCCAGACTTGATTGCGCAGCCAGCATACGGTCAAAAGGATCACGATGATCAATTTCCCAGCTCCCTGCCAATTGAGCATGTTCAGGGGTAATTGATAATGACTGAAAGCCTGATTTTATTATCCATTTCGGGACATTTGCCGCTATCGAAGATGCTTTTGGCAATTTCCCTATGCGAAATTTTGTTGTAATTTCCCAAACCGAAACTGTACTTATAAATACTGAATTATCAAGATTCTGCAAGTAATTTTTTATGTTTGATGGTAATTTGGGATCATCAAAAAGCCACCATAAAAAAATGTGCGTATCCAGCAGCATATTAATTTATTCCCATTTTTTAAGTTCTTCTTCTGGAAGAGGGTCAAAAAAGGCATTAGTTACTTTTCCTTTGGCAATCCCCGGTATTCTTTTTGTTTTTTGTTTTAAGGGTACAAGCCTTGCATAGGGCTTGCCTGCTTTTGCTATTGTAATTTCCTCTCCAGAATGTACTCTAAGCAGCAGTTTTGAAAAATTGGTTTTAGCATCGTGAATATTAATAGTTTCCATAATAAACCCCTCCATAACTTAGTCTATTATAGTTAGTCTAAATCTTACTTTATATTATGTCAACATAAAGTTTTCATTAGTCATTATAATTAGGGTTTTTACCTTTATTATCTGCCGGCACCGGTTAAAACTGCTTTGGCTGTCAGAACCAGAATCTTAAAATCATTAAAAAGCGGCCAGTTGTCAATATATTTCAAATCCAGCTTCATCCACTCTTCAAAGCTCAAATCATTTCGTCCCGGTGCAATCTGCCACAGACATGTCATCCCCGGTTTCATGGAGAGCCGCCGCCTGTGCCACACGGAATATTCATCCACTTCCTTAGGTATTGGCGGTCTTGGCCCCACAAGGCTCATCTCGGTTTTTAAAACATTAAAGAGCTGGGGCAGTTCATCCAGACTGCTCTTCCTTAAAAAAGTCCCAACATAGGGAATAATCCTTGGATCATTCTTGATTTTAAAAGCAGGCCCGTCTGCCTCATTCATCTCAGCAAGCTCTTTTAACAGTTCATCTGCATCCTCAACCATTGTCCTGAACTTATAAACCATGAACCGCCTGCCGTTCATGCCCAGTCGTTCCTGCGTGTAAAAAACAGATCCTTTGGAAAATACTTTTATGGCAATACCAATGGCAATAAAAACAGGCAGCAAAATAATTGTCAAAGCCAAAGCAGCCAGAAAATCACCCACATGCTTGAGTAACATCTCCCCTTCATTCCGGGGAGTTGTCTGAAGGGCCATGGTGTAAAACCCAAAAAAATCTTCAAACATGATGGCTGCTATATCCGGCCGGTACATCAGGTGATACAGTTCCCAGTCCGGAAGAATTTTGACATTGATCCCCATGCTTTCTGCAAAGGCAATATACCGATCTCCGTTTTCTAACTTTCTAAGGGGCATGGCAAAAATAAGTTCATCAACAATGTTATCCCGCAGATACGCTTCAAGATTTTTAACAAGACCGATCACTTTATGATCATTTAAAACAGATTGACCAAGTTTTTCTTCATCCACATCAAAGCAGCCCAGAATCATGTATCCGGCTGCGTTATTTGTTTCCAAAACTTCAATAACCTGCCTGGCTCGTGTCTGGCTTCCAACAATAAGGAGATTTCTGGTATTATGACCATTAGTCCTGATCTTTTTCAGAACCTTAAAAATAATAAATTTGGATAAAGTGAGCAACAATATATTAAGAATCAGAAAAATGCCCATTAAAAGACGGCTGATACCCTGGATATGCAAAAAATACATAGCCAGACTCACAAGAATCATCCCCATGAAACATGATTTTAAAATTGCAGTAAAAAATTGCCAGAACGGTTGCTGACGATAGGACTTATACATGTCCATCCATTTAAAAGAGATAAACCAGGCAATGATAATTAACAGAAGAAGAATATAATAGTTTGGATCTGTGGAAAGAGCCTTCAAAGATTCCGGTAATAAATTCCTTTTAATAAAGTAGGCCGCAACAAATGAAAATCCGGTAATACCAATATCAATGATTTTTTGTACATCTAAAATAAATGAGCTGTTTTCTTTAAGCATTTTTCTCCTCAGTCCTGATACTATTAATCTACAACTTCTTGAGCTAAAACAGGAATTATTTTCTTCTTTTCAATTTCTTTAACCATTAAATCAGGAACGGGTGCATCAAGAAGCAGCCAGCTTAGATAAAGCCCAAGCTAAGCAGCAGTTTTGAAAAGACACCCAAAATCTAAACAACCCTGATGCCGGTTCTGAGAATTCTCTTAACAAACGGATTATTACTGTTAAAATCTAAAGGGTTATATGGTATTGGCTCAAGGTCGCAACTGATGCTTAATTTAATACGCCTGATCTTGTCTCTGTCGCCAAAACGTTCACCTTTAAATGCGGTTGACACAATAGCCAGATCAATATCGCTCCAGTCATTAAATGTTCCCTGAGCATAGCTCCCAAACAGAAATGCGCGTTCTACCTTAATATGATTATCTTCCAGTTTTGCTATAAACTGATTAATAATTTTCAATATTTTATCTGGGATTTCAACCATAGCATCATCTCGTTAATTTTTTGATAATCGTGATCTGCACTGTCGAGCCAATATTTAATATGTTCTTTTATATCCACATTGCACCATTTTTTGAACCTAATCAGAGTTTCCTGGAGCCTAACGCTTAACTATTTAACTATAAAATCAAAAAGGCTGGCACTCTCATCAATAATATCTAAAAAGCGACGGAGATCTTTGTCATCAAGATAGATATCTCTTTTTTCGACCCCACGATTGATAACATGATAAAAGCCAATTTGGTCTATTCTTGGTTTTGGTTTACGTGCCATTTGTTAATGCTATCCCAGCAGGGCATAAAAGTAAAGAGTAAACCTCTGACCCCTCTCTATATATTTCTGCTGAATATTTCAATTGGAAAAAGAGATATAGCTTTGTCAGTCGTGGCTAATGTAAGATGCTCCAGACTTGATTGCGCAGCCAGCATACGGTCAAAAGGATCACGATGATCAATTTCCCAGCTCCCTGCCAATTGAGCATGTTCAGGGGTAATTGATAATGACTGAAAGCCTGATTTTATTATCCATTTCGGGACATTTGCCGCTATCGAAGATGCTTTTGGCAATTTCCCTATGCGAAATTTTGTTGTAATTTCCCAAACCGAAACTGTACTTATAAATACTGAATTATCAAGATTCTGCAAGTAATTTTTTATGTTTGATGGTAATTTGGGATCATCAAAAAGCCACCATAAAAAAATGTGCGTATCCAGCAGCATATTAATTTATTCCCATTTTTTAAGTTCTTCTTCTGGAAGAGGGTCAAAAAAGGCATTAGTTACTTTTCCTTTGGCAATCCCCGGTATTCTTTTTGTTTTTTGTTTTAAGGGTACAAGCCTTGCATAGGGCTTGCCTGCTTTTGCTATTGTAATTTCCTCTCCAGAATGTACTCTAAGCAGCAGTTTTGAAAAATTGGTTTTAGCATCGTGAATATTAATAGTTTCCATAATAAACCCCTCCATAACTTAGTCTATTATAGTTAGTCTAAATCTTACTTTATATTATGTCAACATAAAGTTTTCATTAGTCATTATAATTAGGGTTTTTACCTTTATTATCTGCCGGCACCGGTTAAAACTGCTTTGGCTGTCAGAACCAGAATCTTAAAATCATTAAAAAGCGGCCAGTTGTCAATATATTTCAAATCCAGCTTCATCCACTCTTCAAAGCTCAAATCATTTCGTCCCGGTGCAATCTGCCACAGACATGTCATCCCCGGTTTCATGGAGAGCCGCCGCCTGTGCCACACGGAATATTCATCCACTTCCTTAGGTATTGGCGGTCTTGGCCCCACAAGGCTCATCTCGGTTTTTAAAACATTAAAGAGCTGGG
>JAYEHB010000437.1:0-5331 GCA_034659375.1 Thermodesulfobacteriota bacterium | reverse complement strand
AAAGTTCTTTGAACTATTTAGAATAATTAACTTTCAAGTTTTGGTTTCTGCCCTTTAGGGTATTGTGGCCGATGCGACTACCATGTTCTGACCATGCCGGTTTACGTGTGACCTTCAGGTTGTATGAAATTTTTTAATGATTAGACTCATTGAGTTTTTGTTGTGCTAGAGCCAGATATTCGGGTTCGGCTCGCTCATGAGGAGGATTGGAAAGTGAGTCTCTTAATCCTCACTTTCCACTCCTCAATTCTTATTTCTATTTTATAATCATATCTCCAAAGTAGGGGAAGTTCATGGAATTGATTACAGGGGCAATTCCAAGCTCTTTCTTGCCTGCATAGGAGTGGTTCTGCCAGTGAAAAGGAATAAATGCAGCCTCGTCATAGAGAATCTGCTCAATTTCTTTCAGCAGGTCAGCTCTTTTTGCAAGATCAGTCTGGGACTGTGCAGCAAGGGTCAGTTCATCAATTTTTTTGTTGCAGTACATACCGCTGTTGTACTGACCATATCCTGTCTCTTTGTCATTGCACATGATAAGGAATTCAGAGAAATTTCCTGAATCCTCTGTATCAGAGTGCCAGCCGATCATCTGGATATCAGCGGATTTTGCATCAAATTCATCCCAGTACTGGGCCTTGGGCATGGTTTTAAGGTTAACTTTGATCTTGATCTTTGCAAGCATCTGAACAGTGGCTTCTGCAATTTTTTCATCATTTACATAGCGGTTGTTGGGAGCTATCATTGTGCACTCAAAACCATTTTCAAGCCCTGCTTCTTTCATAAGAGCTTTTGCTTTTTTAAGATTATATCTGGGTGTAAGGTTTGCCTTGTATCCTGCATAACCCTCGGGACCCTGTTGTGCTGCTACAGTTGCAGTACCTTTCATGATTTTTTTAACAATACCTGCGTTGTTAATGGCATAAACCATGGCGTTACGAACCCTTGGGTCCTTGAACTCAGCTTTTCTATTCTGGTTCATCTGAAAAGTTATTATACGGCCGCCATTGCAGGTGACAAGTTTTATCTTGGGATCAGCATCAATTCTTTTAAAATCCTGGGGAGGTACAGGTGAGATAAAATCAACATCTCCGGAAAGAAGAGCTGCGACCCTTGTGGCATCCTGCTTAATGGGTGTAAGTACCATTTTATCAACATTGCCGGGAGAGTTTGTGTCCCAGTAATCTTTAAAACGATTAAATACAGTTTTTATACCCTGCTCACGTTCAGTCACAATAAAAGGTCCTGTTCCTGATTCATGGGTAAGGGCAAAGGATGGTCCTATTTTTACAATGGCATCTTTAGCTAAACCATTTTCATCATTTCCTGTATAAAATTCGCTGTCCATGGCAAAAAAGTATGTTGCCATATTTAAAAGAAGAGCATAGGGTTTTGCTGTTACCACATCAATTGTATAATCGTCAATAATGGCAATACCAACAAACGGCTCTATAAGACCTTTGTAATCAACACTTTTTTTCATTCGCTCAAAGGTCCATTTCACATCTTTGGCTGTAAATGTGTTACCGCTGTGGAATTTTACTCCTTTACGCAGGTAAAAACGCATTCTGTACTCGTTGATTCTCTCCCATTTTGTGGCAAGGCGAGGTTCAAAAGTCATCTCTTTTGTCCATCGTACAAGCGGATCAAAACACCAGTGTGAAAGCTGAAGCATTCCGCCTGAAAGCTGAACATGAATGTCAAGCGATACAGGATCTGCATCAAGTCCTAATTTCAGAGTTTTTGCGTTTACAGAAAAACTGAAAGATAAAACAACAAACAGACTTAAAATCAGTACAATAAATCTTTTCATCCCATTCTCCTAAAAAAAAATTAATAAATAAATGCTGAATCAGCCTTGAAAAAACTGAATTCCTACAGCTCAGCATTATAGCTAAGATCTATAATGAAAGTCATTCTAACTCTTGTAATCAATTGACTTTCATTTTTTTGTTGTGGCCGGCAGCAGATAACCCCTGCTCCGGCCATGCCTATTATATCCATGTAAACCTATCAAACTAAATGTAAGTGGTCAAGAAATTTCGTCAGTGCGGGGTCAAAGATGCAAAACCGGTTTTTACTAAAAAATAAAAAAAAATATTGACTATTAAAAGTTCAGATGCAATGAATGTATATTCATTCTGAGGATAGAGGGACGGCACTGTATGGGAACACTGTTTAATAATGGAGTTAATAAATTAAACTATCTGTTTCTATTCTGTTTTACAGCTCTTTAAATTAGTTCTGATTTAGAATTGAAACCATGGAGAACAGGACGTTGATACAATGAAGGATGATTCATTTTTATGGTAATGGGGTAAGGAGAAAGAAGTTTTTTGTAAACATAAATTCAGGAGAGGATGTAATAATGGCACAGTTTATTTCTGATAGAAGGGATATCGATTTTGTACTGCATGAGCAGCTTGAGGCTGAAGAGCTGGCAAAAAAAAATGAAGACTTTGCAGAGTTTAACAAAAAAACAATTGATCTGATTGTTTCTGAAGCACGTAATCTTGCTGTAAAGGAGATACTTCCCACACAAAAAGAGGGCGATGAACAGGGGTGTACCCTTGAAAACGGCAAGGTTACCACGCCTGACTCTTTTAAAAGGGTGTATGATCTCTTTAATGAGGGTGAGTGGCTTGCCATGACAGAAGACCCTGAATGGGGTGGCCAGGGAATGCCAAGAACCATTGCTTCCGCAGCTTCTGAGTATTTTAACGGTGCCAATTATCCTTTTATGATGTATCCAGGTCTAACCCATGGTGCAGGCAAACTGATTGAAGCCTTTGGTACAGATCAACAGAAAAAGATATTTCTTAAAAATATGTTTTCAGGCAAGTGGGCAGGAACCATGCTTCTCACAGAGTCAGGTGCCGGCAGTGATGTAGGGGCATTAACAACCACTGCAAAGAAAAATGATGATGGCACATACACAATCACAGGAGAGAAGATCTTTATCTCAGGCGGGGAACATGATCTTACTGAGAACATTATCCATCCTGTGCTTGCACGCATAGAGGGTGCTCCTGAAGGAACAAAGGGCATATCCCTTTTTCTTGTACCTAAGTATCTGGTTAATGATGACGGCTCTCTGGGTGAATTCAATGATGTTGTCTGCACAGGCATAGAGCATAAGCTTGGAATCCACGGTAACAGCACCTGTTCCCTTGCCCTTGGAAGCAATGGAAACTGCATTGGAACCCTTCTTGGTGATGAGAACAAAGGGATGAAAGCAATGTTTGTCATGATGAATGAAGCTCGTCTTCTTGTGGGTTTCCAGGGTTTTGCCTGTGCAACAGCATCCTATATGTATGCTGTTAATTATGCCAAACAGAGAATTCAGGGTAAAAATCTTCTGGAGATGATGGATCCCAATGCCAAACCTGTACCCATTATCAAACATCCTGATGTGCGCCGCCAGTTGATGAAGATGAAAGTCCTTGTGGAGGGAATGAGAAGCCTGCTCTATTATGTCAACTATTGTGCTGACATGGCTGTAATTGGAGAGACAGAGGAAGAAAAACAGAAATTCCACGGCCTTGTTGAAGTTTTAACACCCGTTGCCAAGGGATATGTCACAGACAGGGCATTTGATATCTGCAGCCAGGGAATGCAGGTGTACGGAGGTTATGGGTTCATTGAAGAGTATCCCATGTCACAGCTTTTGAGGGACTGCCGAATTACAATGATCTATGAGGGTACCAATGGTATCCAGGCAATGGATCTTCTTGGCAGAAAGCTTGGTATGAACAAGGGCAAACCTGTTATGGATCTTTTTGGGGAGATGCAGAAGGCTATTGCTGCAGCAAAAAAGATTCCAGGGCTTGAGGATTACTCGCTAAGTGTTGAAAAGGCTGTTAACAGACTGGGTGAAGTTGCCCTTAACATGGGAAAGACTGCAATGTCTGAAAAAGTTCTCAATGCCTTTGCCAATGCTCATCCTTTCCAGGATGCAACAGGAGATGTTGTCATGGCATGGATGCTGCTGTGGAGAGCCTCCATTGCTGCACAAAAACTTGAAAAAGCAAAGAAAAAGGACAAACCCTTTTACGATGGTCTGATTAAATCTCTTCAGTTTTTTGTTGAGACCCAATTGCCCATTGCAATGGGTAATCTCAATGCCCTTAAGAATGTTGGCGGAGCAGCAATTGAGATTGATGATGCATCATTTGCAGGATAATATTTAGTAATGAGTCCGAAATAACATACCCTTCAACGGTGGCGTATTCTGAAATGGGCAAGTTATTTTAAACTGGTTCCTTAAGTAATTTTTCCAGTGGCTATAAAAATTTCCAGTCCGCCGTGGAAAACAGGGGTTAAGGAAGCAGAAAAGGGAAGAGTGGAGAGCAAGTCTTTGTCAGGAAGCACAATACCTGCTCTCCATCCTTTGAAATTTTCTTTTAGATGTTTTCCGATTTTGGCAAAAAAAGATTCAATATTGATTTTACGTGTGACCTTCAGGTTACGTGTGAGCTTCTGGTCGCCTGTAACCTTCAGGTCATCACCAATGCGTTTGCCATAGGGAGGGTTTAACACAATAAGCCCTTTATCCTCTGTAAGCTTATCAGGGTTAAGATCAAAGAAGTTTTTATTAAACACCTTTACACTTGCATTCAGATTGTGGGCATTAAGACTTTTTTCCAGGCTTGCCAGCATTTTATTGTCAATATCAGATGCAAAGAGTGTGGTATTTTTTGTTGGAATAATTGCCTTTTCAGCCTTTTTTTTGATATGGTTCCATCTTGCCTGGCTAAAGCATGGCCATTGTTCAAAGGCAAATTTTCTGAAAAAACCGGGAGGAATATTCTCTTTTATCATGCAGCCTTCAATGGAAAATGTACCTGAGCCGCACATGGGGTCAAGAAGAGATTCTTTTCCTGAGTATCCTGCTGCAGAAAACATTGCAAATGCTATATTTTCCCTTAAAGGAGCTTTTCCCACATTTTTTTTTATTCCCCTTTTATGGAGCAGATCTCCACTTGCATCCAGGGAAATTTCAAACTGATCATTTTCTGCCCTGATAAAGAGAGTGTGACGGGCGTTAAAGTTTTTAGTCCCTCTTGCCGGGGATTCAATGTTTTTAACCTTCCGGTCCCACGTAACCTGGCGGTCACAAGCAAGATAGTTTTCTATTATACCTTTTGCCCTTGCTGCAATGGCTTGTGTGTGATAGAGTCGTGAATGTTTTGTTGAAACTTCATATTCAGTCAACAACCCCTACCCTAAAGGGATAGGGGCTTGAAAAAGCCCCTGCCTGACAGGGTTGCGAACTGCTTGCATAGAGTTTGTGGTTGATTAGACAGCTAAAAGTAGTTTTTTTAGCAGCCGTTT
>JAYEHB010000436.1:0-5366 GCA_034659375.1 Thermodesulfobacteriota bacterium | reverse complement strand
TTTTGTTATTTGTGTCGTTATCAAACAGTGAAGATAATTAACCAAAAAGTCAAGATAATGACAATAACGAAAGCCTGACCCCACGCAGCGTCCAGTCCTTGACATGTACAATCCAGAAAGTTGAGTTCATAATTCATAATTCATAATTCATCTGATTTTTTGAAAAAGCCTTTGATGGTGCCAACCCAGATACCGCTGAGAAACCATGAAAAAGCCCAGGTTCCAAATATTATCAGGACAAAAGCCTTAACAATATCCATTGAACTGCCATCAAGGGAGAACCCTGGTACATAACCAAAAAGTATGGGCCCCAGGTATAAAAACTTTGCAAACTTAAATGCTGAAAAGGCTGTTTTCCACATATTTGCCCTTGCTATGGTTGCACCGGCAAAGGCTGCAATACAGACCGGGGGTGTTATATTGGAATCCTGGGAAAGCCAGTAAACGATCATATGGGCTGCAAGTTCATTTACTCCAAGATAGGTCAGGGCAGGAACAGCAACGACTGCCGTAATCAAATAGGCTGCAGTCACCGGCACTCCCATTCCAAGAACAAGCGACGCTAAGGCTATCAGAAAAATGGTCAATAACAGCGAACCGCCTGCCAGCTCAATCACAATATCGGCAAAGGTAAGCACCAGGCCGGAAAAAGTCAAAACCCCTATGATAATACCGATAATACCCACTGTTGCACCAATATTAAGGCTGTTTTCAGTCCCTTCCCTTGCAGCTTCAACAAATCTTTTGGGACCTATCCTTGTCTCTTTTCTGACATAACTTACGGCAATACAGGAAACAAGACCCAGAATGGCGGAGTATGCGGGAGAATATCCATAGAGCATGAAAATTGTAATGATAACCAGAGGGAGGATATAAAACCACTCTTTTTTAAAAATTTCCATGGCTGAAAATTTTGTTTTTTCACCCACAATATTGTATTTTTTAGCTTCATAATGAACCATGACAAACACAGAAAAAAAATACATTATGGCCGGAAATATGGCCACAAGCATGATTCTGGAATATGGCAGACCTGTCAGCTCTGCCATAATGAATCCGCCGGCACCCATAATTGGGGGCATGAACATTCCGCCAATGGAAGCGGCAGGTTCTATTCCCCCGGCAACATGGGGTCTAAATCCAGCTTTCTTCATCATTGGAATGGTAAACGCGCCTGTGGAAACAGTGTTTGCAATGGCTGATCCTGAAATGGAGCCGAAAAATCCCGATGCAATAACTGAAACTTTGGCAGGCCCGCCGATTTTATGACCCACTGCAGCAAGGGGCCAGTCAATAAAAAACTTCTGGGCTCCGCATTTTTCCAGAAAAGCACCAAAAAGCACAAACAAAATCACGTAGGTGGCCAGAACATTGGCCATAATGCCAAACACCCCGTCACTCTTATAAAATATACTGACACACAATTCTGTGAATGGGGCACCTGCATGGGAAACCAGATCAGGAGTCATATATCCGTAAACGCCATAGATCAGCATTGCTACACCTAAAAAAACAAAAACATTACCCACCACCCGCCGGGCAAGTTCAATGCCAAGTAAAACACCGACAACGGCAAACACCATATCTGTTGTTGTTTCTATACCCGTCCGATAACTGATCACTTCAAAATTGAAGATCCAGTATCCAATGCAGGCAATGGAAAGAACAATGAGAATATAATCCACAACCCTCATGATTTTGGATTTTGATTTGTAGGCAAGGAAAACAAGTACATAGGTTATAATAACATAAACTCCCCTGTGATACTGAGTTGCCATAGGCTGAATGACCGCAGCATAGGAGTAAAAGAGGACCAGGATCACTGAGCATACATCAAATACTATCTGCTCAAATCTATTTAACTTTTTGTACACAATTTACCTTCCTCTTGGTTTAAGGTGACAGATTGGAGAGATGCCCCAAACATTCAATATGCCCAGTTCCCAGACCGGAGCCCGGGAATAATGACCATGCTCCGGCCAGTTTCTGCCCTTTAGTTTCTTAATTCTTATTTTCGTGTTATTCTGGCAAAAGAATTAAAAAATCCGTTTGGGGTTCTGGCTTGTCCAGGTTAGGGGTATTCCGGTTATTTTAAAACACCTTTTTCCTTCCAGAATTTTTCAGCACCTGGATGGAAAGGGGTTACGACACCATCAGACCCTGTTGCAACAGCCATTTGTTTAAATGTCTTTTTCTGGGCTTTCATGTGAGCCAGACCCTCATCTGTGTAAAGCAGAGAGAGCATTTTATAAACAACATCTGCAGAGACTTTTGAGTTGGCAACCCAGAGTGCTGAATCCTGAAATGAAGGAGAATCATAATCGACACCTTTATAGGTATCTGCAGGGACAGTAAGTTTTGCAAAATAGGGATATTTATCATAAAATCCGCTTGCTTTGGCATCTGCATTAAGGTTGACAAGGGCAATATCATTGGTCTGGGCAGCCATGATGACAGCACCGCTGGGGAAAGCAGTAAAGAGCCAGAACGCATCCAGTTGATTGTTCCCAAATGCCTGGGCTGCATCATTGTAACCCATGGCATTTCTCTCTATTTTATTCCAGACACCCATGTGGGTGAAAAAAAGCTCACAATTTGCAAAGGCACCGGAACCTGCATTTCCCACACCAACTTTTTTACCGACCAGATCTTTTACGCTTTTGATTTCAGAATCAGCACGGACAACCAATTGACCAGGTGCACCATAGAGCCATGCAACGGCCAGAACATCTTTATATTTTCTATTATCATTTTTCATCATACCATTTCGACCAAGATAGACATGACCGGAATAGACAACGCTCATCTGCTGTCTGCCTGCATTGGTTTTTCTTAAATTTTCCACAGAACCTGCTGAAGACTGGGCCTGAACCTTAAACTCTGCCACATTTTTCATGGGTTTGAACACCTGAATACTATTGGCAACAATCTGAAATGTTCCACCGGCAGGTCCTCCGCCAAAAACGATTCTCTGTTTTGCAAAGGCTGTCTGGAAAAATGCCATTGTGAGTACTGCGATAAAACCAACAATCAATAGATGCTTACTTTTCATACGATACTCCTTAAGTTTGGTGTTAAAAATATAAAAAAACTGACTTATTGAGAAGTACCAGATACAAAGTCAAGGTGTCAATTAGAGGATTTCTGATTTTTATGTAAGAAATTTTCTTACAAAGACATTGCAATCCTGGCATATTTATCATTGATCAAAGACCTGACCCGGATTTAAATTTCACTTGAAAAACTTTTATCCATAATTTACCAAAATCAGAATTACTGACAAATTCTATTGACATCATAATTTATAACCCTTATGTAGCATATTATTAAAAAACTGTTAAAATATAACCGGCACGGCCGGAACGTGGTTACCGCATCGGCCACAACAAAATAATATACGTATATTGCACAGGCCAATTTGTATGATCTGGTTGTTCGTCTTCAAGGTGCAGTAATGGGGGCATATTGAAATATGTCCCATTGGTGCAACGCAGGAATTGGCACAACGCAGGAGACGGGCAAAAAGACAAGCAAGATGCGTGGATTCTTTTTTGGAAAATCCCTTACATTAAATTCAAAGATCTCGTGAGTCCTAAGTTTTTTATGATAAAATGTTGTTTAATTTCAATTATATAAAATATTTTTCATTTTTTTAAACGCATTTTTGGGTAAAATAAGGAATCACGGCTCCTGGGTTCATAAGAGCGACCCTGATCTTGCCACTGAAAAGGCAAAGGATCTGCTTCGCATGGCTGTGGCCAAGGTGGGTCTCATGGAACCATTGGAAGAGGCAGAGCTTTTAGTTAATCCTGTGGCAATGGTTGTTGGCGGAGGAATATCAGGTATAACAGTTGCAAAAAATCTTGCAGAACAGGGTTATAAGGTTCACCTTATAGAGAGAAACGACAAGCTTGGAGGTCAGGCAAACAATATTTATCAGACCTTTCAGGAAGAAGATGTTCAGGCAGAGCTTGCATCCCTGATAAAAACTGTTGAAAACAGTGAAAATATCCAGGTTCATATCAATACAACCATTGAGGATGTTGAAGGTTTTGTGGGCAGTTTTACCTCAACTCTGTCATGCAATGGAAAACAAGAAGAGATTAAACATGGAATGGCTGTTGTTGCAACCGGGGCATCTGCTTACAAACCCGATGAATATCTCTTTGGCAAGGACGAGAGAATTATCACAAGTCTTGATCTTGACAGAAAATTCATTAACAAGGATGCTTCTTTAAAAGAGCTTTATTCAGCAGTTTTTATCCAGTGCGTTGGTTCAAGGGAACCGGAACGCCCCCACTGCTCAAGAGTATGCTGCACCCACTCCATTGACAGTGCCTTAGAGTTAAAAAAGATTAATCCTGAAATGGTGGAACTTCCGGTACCAGAACTACTACCACCGTTACAATGAATGATGATAAAACCGTAACAGCTATTCAACAGCACGCATGGTCATGTCACCAGAACGCCTAAATCAGCGGCGCGGCTTTTTGCGTCCGCTGGATTTTTTTGTTATACATTGTAGCCATTTTTGCCTGCTGACATCCTTTATTGTCAAATACTTCAGTCTGTATTCGTTTGTTTTTAATTAGAATCCTAAAATATGGACATTTCCCATTTATTGATAAATCCTTTTCATCATTCCCTTTTCTGAATTTAATTATTTCAAATTGGTCGGGATTAAATTTATGTAGAAATGTAATTGGTACACCCATAATCCCCTTGTAGTCTAATGGTATGTCTTTTGTTTTATTAACATTAATTCCATCGTAATTGTCATATTTTGGATATGCATCTTCGTTCCCAAAATATTTTTTTGTGAGTGCAATGTCTTCGTGCCGTTTGAAAGTATCTAAGTTAGTTAACCACAGACAATTGTTTGGAGAAACTATTCTGTTTCCTAAGCTATCTATCCGAGCTTCTGTTCCATAAAGTTCATAGTGTTCGGGAACAATAAAACCAGAAACACCTCTACCAAGATTTATTCCTAACCACGCTTTGTTTTCTTTAATCAGTTTAAAAATTTCTTTATATGTTATTGCATTAACATTACCAATTATCAAAAACTTTTTATCGTATTTTATTAATTGAGCCACATACTCTCTGAATAATGAAAATGGCGGGTTAGTAACAACAATATCGGACTGCTTTAATAGTTCAATGCTTTCTGAACTACGAAAATTCCCATCACCATTAAAGTAAACAATGTCATCTGAACTTGGTTTGTTTTTTTCGCCATCTGTACCTGTGTGTTCAAAGAAAAAACCATTTTCATCGTCTTCCATATTAAATAAATCCCTGACTTGTTCTCTATAACAAGATGCTATTAATTTTTTAAGATTTAATTCTTTGAAGTTTAGAGAAAA
>JAYEHB010000435.1:0-5367 GCA_034659375.1 Thermodesulfobacteriota bacterium | reverse complement strand
GTAATCATAGACTTTCTAAATTTGTTGTGGCCGATGCGAATACCATGCTCCGGCCATGCCGGTTATATGAAAGTCCTGGCAAACTGGGAGTGTAACTTTCATCATTTGTTGTGTGCAGACTTAGACCACCAGGGCTGCCCATGGCAGTTATATAAAAAAATAAAGGATTAAATAAAATATGCATAAACTTTTAAGTGAAAACAGCAAAGAAGAGATAATGCTTCTGGGCAATGAATCCATTGCCAGGGGGGCAATTGAGGCTGGAGTTGCGTTTGCCACAACCTATCCTGGCACACCATCTTCAGAGCTTTCCCTTAATTTTTTCCAGATCTCCCAGGAGACAGATCTCTATTTTGAATACTGCACCAATGAAAAGGTTGCCCTTGAGGTTGCAGCAGCAGCAGCAAATTCAGGGTTGCGAACCATGTGCATAATGAAACATGTTGGTTTGAATGTGGCAGCAGATCCTCTCATGACCCTTGCCTATGTCGGGGTCAAAGGTGGTCTTGTAATTCTTACTGCAGATGATCCTTTTATGTTTTCCAGCCAGAATGAGCAGGATAACAGGTACTATGGAAAACTTGCAGGACTTTCTGTTCTTGAGCCCTCATCTGTGAGGGAGGCAAAGGATATGACCCGGGCTGCCTTTCAACTTTCAGAAGAACTTTGCGAGCCTGTAATTTTACGGACAACCACCAGAATTAACCATTCCAGTGCCTTTGTTGGGCTTGGCAAAATAGAGAAGCGGAAAACAAAAGGTGATTTTCAAAAAGATCCTTTGCATTATGTAACAGTCCCTGCTGTTTCAAGAAAGCTTCATGTGAAACTTTTGGATAATCTTAAAAAAGCCGGAGAGATATCTGACAGATCAGAATATAATTTTGTGACTGGCAGCGGGTCTTGGGGGATTATCTGTAATGGTGTAAGCTTTCTTTATGCAATGGATGCTGTTAAAGATCTTGGGATTAAAGACAGGGCCAAAATTTTACGTATTGGATTTTCAAATCCAATGCCGGAAAAAATGATAAAGAGTTTTGCAGCCGGGTGTGAAAAAATTCTTGTCATTGAAGAGGGAGAGCCTTTTATGGAAGAGGCTGTTAAAGCCTTTGCCCAGGAGGCTGGCCTTGTTCTGCCCATTCAAGGCAAAGATGAAAAACTTTTTTCCCGTCTTTATGAATTTGATCCTGCCATGGTACGAAAGAACATAGCAGATTATTTTGGGGTGGAGTATTCCGGTAAGCTTGTTGTTGATACAGCAAAATTTCCTGAAATTCCCCAGCGTCCGCCTAATTTATGCCCTGGCTGTTCCCACAGAGCAACTTTTTATGAGGTAAAAAAAGCTGCCAGAGAGATTGATGCTGATACCATCTGCCCCACTGACATCGGCTGTTATACCCTGGGTTTTCTGCCTCCTTTAAGCATGGGGGATTTTGTTATATGCATGGGCTCTTCCGTTAGTACATCCTGCGGTTTTTCAAAGGCAACTGACAAAAAAGTGATATCATTTATAGGGGATTCGACTTTTTTCCACTCAGGCATAACAGGTCTTGTGAATGCTGTGTTCAACAACCATAATTTTACACTTGTGATCCTTGATAATGGCATAACAGCCATGACAGGGCATCAGCCCAACCCGGGTGTTGATATGACCCAGATGAACCTTGCCGGGTATAATAAAATTTCCATTGAGAATGTGGTGAGAGCTCTTGGGGTTGAACATGTTACCATTGTAAAGCCCTTTAAGGTGAAAAAGAGTATTGCAGCAATAAAAGAGGCCCTTGAGTTTAAAGGGGTTTCAGTAATTATTTCAAAGGAGCCCTGTGCCCTTTATGCAAAGAGCCTGAAACTGCTTAAAGTAAGACCATTCAGGGTGACGGATAAATGTCTTGACCATAAGGATTGTATAAATGAGATTGCCTGTCCATCATTTTACCTGGAAAAAGGCAAGGTTAAAATTGATGCTGATACCTGTGTTGGATGTGCAGTGTGTGCACAGATTTGTCCTGAAAATGCAATTGTGCCCATAAAAGGGTAACCAGGTCCATTGTGAACTGTTTATATGAAAGTCCGTCCAACGTACTGCAATTGCATGACTTTCATATTTTGTTGTGGCCGAAGAGAATGACCATGCTCCGGCCATGCCGGTTATATGAAAGTCTCTGTAACCAACAGCAACTTTCATGCTTTGTTGCGGGCAAACCGAGGAGACCAGATTATTGTAGAAGATGGCCAGGTCTGCCCGTGGCAGTTACAAAAAAGGATTTATTAAGATATGGATATAACAAGATTGATTATGGTAGCAGTGGGAGGTCAGGGGAATTTGCTGGCATCAAAGGTTCTTGGTGAGGCAGCTCTTATTTCTGATATTCCGGTGCGTATGAGTGAGATACATGGGATGGCCCAGCGTGGAGGAGTTGTTGAATCTGCAATTGTATTTGGAGATGCAGAAAGCACCATAATTTCCGATGGTGAGGCTGATGTGCTTTTAGGCTTTGAGCCTTCAGAGACTTTAAGAGCCATGAACAGATGCAGCAAGAACACAAAAGTGATAACAAACCTTGCCCCTGTTCCTCCATTTACCGTGGCAATTGGTAAAGGTGTCTACCCTGAGATTGAAGAGATCAAGAGACTGATAAGAGAGAGAACAGCAGCTCTTACAGCATTTGACGCATTAACGCTTGCCAGAGATGCCGGCAGTCCCATGACAATGAATATTGTTCTTTTAGGAGCTCTGGTTCAGTCAAAAGCACTTGTAATTCCAAAGGAGAGTGTGGAAAAAGCCATAAAAAGCAGAACAAAAAAGGCCTTTATCGATATGAACCTGAAAGCCTTTGATCTTGGATTTAAAGCAGCTGAATCGTAAATATTCGGCTTATAATGTAAATATTTACACTGAATCAGCATTCAGCATAAGGAGTCGTACTATGCCCTGGAACAGAGAATTTGAGTCCATGCCTTTGGAACAGCTTCAGAAGTTTCAACTGGAAAAACTCAAGGAGACTGTGGAATGGGTGACCGATAGAGTCCCGTTTTATAAACGAAAATTTGAAGAGGCAGGGGTTATAGCTGATGATCTTAAAAGTATAAAAGATGTTTCAAAGCTTCCTTTTACAGTAAAAAATGATTTAAGGGATAACTATCCATTTGGCTTGTGTGCAGTTCCAATGGAGGAGGTTGTCAGGGTTCATGCCTCTTCAGGAACAACCGGCAAACCAGTTACCGCTCCTTATACTGCAGAAGACGTTGAGCAGTGGACAGAATGTGTTACAAGGGCTCTTTGGGCCTATGGTGTGCGTAAAGAAGATGTTGTTCAAAATTCATACGGGCATGGTCTGTTTACAGGCGGATTTGGTCTGCACCTGGGCATTTCCAGAATGGGATGTGCAAATGTCCCCTTAGGTACGGGTTTTACTGAACGTCAGGTTGCTCTTATGAAAGATTTTAAAGCCACGGTTCTCTGCTGCACTCCTTCCTATGCCCTTACAATTGCTGAAAAAGCTGAATCAATGAACATTGATATCAAAAGCCTTTTTTTGAAGATCGGAGTTTTTGGAGCTGAACCATGGAGCAATGAGATGTGCAATGCCATTGAGGAGCGCATGGGCATAAAAGCCATGGATATTTTTGGACTCACAGAATTGTCGGGACCTGGTATGGCCTATGAATGCAGTGCCAAGAGAGGTGCCCACATTAATGAAGATCATTTTATTGCCGAGGTTGTTGATCCTGCAACCCTGGAGCCGCTGCCCCTGGGAGAAAAGGGTGAGCTTGTTTTTACAGCTATACAGCGCAGAGCCATGCCCCTGATCAGGTACCGCACAAAGGATATTACAAGACTTGTCAGGGATGAGTGTCCCTGCAAAAGAACCTTTGTAAGGATGGAGAGGATATCTGGAAGAACAGATGATATGCTGATAATCAGCGGTGTTAATGTGTTCCCGTCCCAGGTTGAATCACTGCTCCTTGAGATACCTGAATTAGAACCCCAGTACAGACTTGTGGTGAGGAAAAGCGGTTATCTTGATAAGCTCACTGTACAGGTTGAGGCTAAAAAAGAAATTTACGAACTGGGCAGGGAAAAGCAGTATGAGGTTGAAGCAAAGGCCATGGCCCATATAAAGGGTATTATAGGTATCAGGGTTGGGGTGGATATTGTAGAGCCTAAATCCATTGATAGGAGCGAAGGTAAGGCTATTCGTGTTTTGGATGAAAGACCCTGAGGGTTTACACAAAATGTAAAAAAAATACAAAAAAATTTTGATTGAGCCTTAACAGTTTTGGTAAACGTCCATGCCCTGACAGGCAAAAAATCAGAAATTAGGGAGGTGCTCATGTCTGAAGAACAGGAATTCATTCCCCAAAAATTTGCAGTTGTGGGAGCTGGCCCTGTGGGATGTATTGTTGCAGCTTTTCTTGAAAAAGGGGGGTATAGCGTAACCCTTTGTGATGTTGCTCCTGAACTGCTAAAGGCTGCAAAGGAGCCGGGCATATCAATTACAGGTGCTGAAACATTGACACAGAAGATTTCCAGGACCTGTGCCGGCGTTGATGAACTGGCTGAATATGAGCCTGATGTGATTGTCATTGCTGTAAAGGCCACTGTTCTTCCCTTGATCGCATCTGTTATAAAAGGTTTTTTGGGAAAAGATATGTATGTGGTCTCATGGCAGAACGGTATTGACACAGAACTTGAACTTGCCAAAATCCTTGGCAGAAAAGCTGTGATACGGGCTGTGGTTAATTATGGATGCGGGCTTAAAGGGCCTGGAGAAGTTATTATGGGCTTTCACCATCCTCCCCATTATATGCAGGAACTTGATCCTGAATCATCAGAAGCTACAGCAAAAATCGCAGATGCCTTTACAAAATGCGGCCTTGCAACCAAAAGGACAGAAGAGATTGTATCCATGGTCTGGAGAAAGAGTGCCATGAATGCCTCCATGAATCCTGTGTGTGCTGTGACCCGTATGACCATGTCCCAGGTCATGAATGATCCCATTGTCTTTCAGACTGTGAATGCTCTGTTCAAAGAGTGTGTAAAAGTGGCAAGAGCCAATGAAATCTCTCTTGGATGGGATTTCTATCCCCATGCCATGGAGTATCTGCAAAGTGCAGGAGATCACAAGCCGTCCATGCTAATGGATATTGAGAACAACAGACGAACAGAGATAGATTTCATAAATGGCAAGGTTGTGGAGTATGGAGCCCAGGCAGGAGTGGCAACTCCATATAATACCACACTCATGTCCCTGGTAAAGGGATTGGAATAAAAAAAATGATTGTGAATTATGAATTGTGAATTTGTGAATTGTGAATTATGAATTGTGAATTATGAATTGTGAATTGTGAATTGTGAATTGTGAATTT
>JAYEHB010000434.1:0-5368 GCA_034659375.1 Thermodesulfobacteriota bacterium | reverse complement strand
ATGCAAGTTCTATGGGATTAAAAGAGATGATGAAATACCCCAGACCAGGGAACTGGCTCCTGAAACGGAACGGATCATTAAGCTTGTATCAGATTTTTATAATGTTGCGGAAGAGGATTTATATATATCCAAAAGGGGCTTTTTTAATGAACCAAGGAATGTTGCGATCTATCTGGTGCGAAAATTAAGGAGAGATACCTTGACGCAGATATGCAAAGATTTTTCGACAAACAAGACAGTTCTGTGAGCAGCATTATTGGCAGGGTAGAAGAGCGAATTCAAAAGAATTCTGGGTTGAGAAAAAACATTCATGAACTGACAGCAATTATCAATAAGAGTCACGAACAGACTTGACCCCTTTATTACATGACCCCTTTATTACATAACCCCTTTACACATTGCTGATTACCAACAATGAATTTTTCTTGACATATTGTAGATTGCAAGCTACATATACTGATATGCTATACGAAATCGAGACAACAAAAATATTTGACCAATGGTTGCATAAGTTGCGGGATCGTCAGGCAGTGGTGGCCATAACTAAGCGCTTGGGTCGTGCCCGATTTGGTAATTTCGGTGATGTTGCTCCGGTGGGTGGCGGTGTTAATGAAATGAGGCTTTTCATCGGCCCTGGCTACCGTCTTTACTATGTGATTCGTGACAGCACAATTATCGTGATGCTGTGCGGTGGTGACAAATCCACCCAAAAAAAAGATATAAAAAGAGTGCGAGATATCGTGACTGAAACCTAGGAGAAAATTATGAAAACCAAACCATACAATCCCTTTGATTATTTGGAAACCCAGGAAGAGATAAATGAATATCTTAACGATGCCTTCCAAGATGATGACCCACGCCTTTTTATCATTGCATTAGGTTATCTTGCAAAAAAAAGGGGAATGGCAAAAATAGCGAAAGAGACAGGGCTTAATCGTGAAAGCCTATACAGGGCTTTGTCCGAAAATGGACAACCTCAATTTTCTACTATTACCAAAGTAAGTAAAGCCCTCGGCTGCAAATTGGCTGTTGCCTAAGGTCTAATTTAAACATCAATTACGCTCAAGAAGCAGCAATTTTGAGTCGTAATTAGTGATTAGGTTAGACCACAGGGTATACTTGTGGGTAGCACTTTGTTGATTTTCCCAGTCCAAACCCTGCGAATCCCACAAGCGAGTAAAAGAGATGATGAGATACCCCAGACCAGAGAACTGGCTCCTGAAACGAAACGGATCACTAAGCTTGTATCAGATTTTTAGCATGTTACGGAAGAGGATTTATATATATCCAAAAGGGGCTTTTTAAATAAAAAACCCCGCCCACAGGACGGGGTTTCCTAAAATCTAATGAACCAAGGAATGTTGCGATCTATCTGGTGCGAAAATTAAGGAGAGATACCTTGACGCAGATATGCAAAGATTTTTCGATAAACAAGTACAGTTCTGTGAGCAGCATTATTGGCAGGGTAGAAGAGCGAATTCAAAAGAATTCTGGGTTGAGAAAAAACATTCATGAACTGACAGCAATTATCAATAAGAGTCAAGAGCAGACTTGACCCCCCTTTAACTTGCTGATATGAAAAGCCTAATCATTAGTGAACTGGACAGCAAGGGGCGTAACTTTTTCGAAAAGCAGAACAGACTTTGAAATGTATTTTTTAATAAAAGTAAGTGGTATGCGCTTGCTGTCAGTTACCCAAACGTTAGGCAGTTAATCAAATATTTTTTATAAGGAGATTTTTATAATGGATAGAGAAAAGGATGTGATTTTAGATGAATACCTTAAAAACGTATCAAAATGTTATGCTATGATTGAGGAATGGTTAAATGAAAAATCTCTTCTATCTAAACTAATTGAGTATAATATACATGAAAAGGCATCAGGAAAATATACAACTAAAAAGTTAATTATTTATAAAGATAAAAACAATCAGATTGCGGAATTACTCCCTATAGGAGCTTGGATAATAGGTGCAAACGGGCGTATTGATTTAATAGGAAACTTTGACCAACAGATTCTTATTTATTTAAAAAAAGATATAAAGATGAAAACTTCTGTAACGACTTCAACTAATGATGACGAATATCAAGAGGTATCAAAAAATGGTCACTCCCTCTACAAAGGCTTTCAAGAGGCCGGTTGGTATTGGATTGAAGATAAAAGACTTGGTAAAGCCCATGCTTTAAACAAAAATTTATTCTTTGATTTATTGTCGGAGGTATCGGATTATGAGTTCTGAGAATCCCCTTGACCCAATATGGGAATCTTATCAGGTGATATGTGATTGTCTTAAAATTGCACAGAGGGGTATATCTGAAAAAAATGAACGTCTTTTAAATAGAACCAATTTTTTAGCAAACCCCGAAGACCAGTCAATAAACCAAGTTAAAAACAGCAGAACCGACGCAAACGATTATGTCATATTATCTTTATGGGCTGGATTTGAAAGAATCATAATGGAATATTTGCAAATACAGGGGCGCAGAATTTTGAGCAGCCCGCCGTCTGCATTTAATCAAAAAATTCATGAACAGGTGGAGCGCGAAATAGAATATTGGAAAATTGATGATATCTTGAACATATTCAAAATGGTTATTGATCCTGATATTATAGGGCAAGCTAAACAGATAAAGCAATATCGGGATTGGGTAGCCCATCGCAACCCCAGCAAAGGTACTCCGCCAAATATTACACCCCAAAAAGCATATGAAATAATCTCTAAGATTTTAAAAAAATTAGAAGAACATCCTGATTTTGGTACGATCTAAAGAACTGCCTAACCCGGCACTGAACTCGGACGCAAAAGAATCGGGTCAAGGAGGCTAACAAAGCCTCCATCTGCCCACAGAACTTATCCCGACTTTTAGATTATCCCGATTTGACCTCTAAAACAAGAGGAATAAAGCGTTATTCTCTGAAATAGTCGGGATAATAATTTTCTATATCAATATATGCCTTATAATAAAAGTTGCACTATTAACCTTATTTTATGGAGGTATGTATGGATAAAAAACTAAACGCATTGATTGAAAAAGCTAAATTACAGTAAAGGGGTCAAGTCTGCTCTTGACTCGCACATTGGGGACGTTCCTAGAATATTAACTTTCTATATTCATACCTTTTTCTTTGGCGAGCTTACGGCATAGCTGAACAGCAACACTGACAGAGGTTGGTAATATGATGAATAGCCCCCGGAGCATCTACTCTTGAGTAGTCTGGGCATAATCACCAATTTATCAATAAAATGATTTTATGGAATGTTAACATTCTAGGAACATCCCCCAAATTGTATGGTATTTGGATATCAATCAAAAAACAAACCTGGATATCACCTGTTGAAGGTGTGTACCGAGTTTTGCAAGTTCTGTTGCATTAATACTTACGTTGGATGCTGTTGAAAATATTTCAGTGGATGCTGCATTGATTTCAGAAATATCATGGGCCATCTCATTTGCAACTACGGCTCCCTGGCTAATATTTTCGCTTACCTCAGTAATACCGGAAGATACCTGGGAAAGATTACCAGACACCTCTTTTGTGGTAGCAGACTGCTCCTCAACAGAAGAGGCAATCAATGAAATAATTTCATTGGTTTTATGTATGATGCCGGAGATATCTCCTATCTCCTCTTCAGTTGATATGGTTGTTTTTTGAATATCATCAATTTTGCTTTTAATATTTTGAGTGGCATCAGATGTCTCTTTTGCAAGTACCTTAATTTCACTGGCAACCACTGCAAAACCCTTTCCTGCCTCACCTGCTCTGGCAGCTTCAATAGTTGCATTAAGGGCAAGAAGGTTGGTCTGTTCTGAAATGCCACTGATCTGCTCTGTAACCGTATTTATTTCTCCGGCAGCTCTACCAAGAGCATCCACCCGACGTGAAGCTGAACTCGCCTTTTCTACAGCCTCATCTGATATTGATCTTGCCTGTTCTGTATTTTGTGCTATCTCATTAACTGTGGCACTCATCTCTTCTGTTGATGAAGCAACCATATTGAGATTAACAGTTGCCTGCTGAGACGCTGCTGATATGGCATCCATATTAGCACTCATCTCTTCACCTGCCGCAGCAACTGTAGTTGATTTTTCTGAAGTCTCTTCTGAATTATCAGTCATGCTGTTTGAAATTTCATCCAGGGTTTGTGACGCTGTCACCAATGTGTCAGTGGTGGATGCAACATCTTTGAGTGCAATTTGTATTTTTTCAATAAAAATATTAAACCAGTATGCCAGATCTCCAATCTCATCTTTACTCTTAACTGTAAGCCGCTGGGTCAAATCCCCATCTTTGGAAGCAATATCCTTTAGCATTTGAGAAAGAAGTACAATGGGTTGAACCAGATTTTTTATAACAATAAAACCAAATAGAAGTAAGCAGGCAAGCACTATTATTCCCAGTACAAGGGCAGTTGTTTTTGATTTTTTTATTATGGATTGCTTTTTTAACTCTTCACTGGTCAAAATTGTTTTAACTACAGACTGGCATTCTCTGGCATGGGCAACCATTTCAGGCTCCAGTCTCTTTTTTTGGGTATCATAGATTTTCTTTCCATGATGTGATGTTAAATCCATAAACATTGTTTTATATACTTTGATCTCATGCCCTGCTTTTGTCAGTTGGGTAACATACTGATTGTGCAGCTGTTTTTCTGCATTGTCAATTAAGCTCAATATTTTATTCAGGTGAATATTCCATTTGTCCACAGAATTTTTTGTATCATTCCCATGTTTTGAAAAGCCCCTTAACTGAAAATTTTTCTCCTGCCTTCGGCATTCCAGGATCTTTATATTGATCTGTTCCATAATTTTTGTTGTGTGATCAATGGCTTCTATTTTCATCAAGGCCGTGATGGAATTGATACAAATAATAAGAACAATAGTTGTTATCCCAAAAATCAAAAGAACTGCTTTTTTCTTAATTGTCATATTTTTTAACATTTTGCCTGTTTCCTTAATTTATTTTTTTCCGCCTCCCTAAGGCTTCTCTTATTAACGCAAGCCCGCCCCCCTAAGTAATCTGGAAAACTTTTATTCCATAGTGCAAACGCCTATCTGAATAGTTACAAATTTATTGATATAGTACAGCAATAAATATGCCATGTGCTTATATCAGTTAAATACCTGAGATGGGCAAGCCAGAATCAAAAAAAAGGGTTGACCCAAAGGATGATCAAGTACCGAATTTTTTAGTAGAAATATCGTTTAAAAAGAATTTTTGCTTATCATTCCCATAAAAAAAGTTTTTTAAATTTCTTAAGTACCCGAGCATATTTAATCTGGTATTTTGATATTTTATTATTGAGACATATCAATAACTTAGAATGCGAAAATTATGATTATTTTTGCTTGGGTACTTATGTTGGTCT
>JAYEHB010000433.1:0-5378 GCA_034659375.1 Thermodesulfobacteriota bacterium | reverse complement strand
TCTTGGCATTGATTCCATTAAAAGGGTGGAAATTGTAGCTGAGCTTGAAAAACAGATGCCGGAATCTAAAAGCCTTACCCCTGAAAACATGGGGAGTTTAAAAACGCTTAAAGATATATGCCTTGCCCTTGAAACTGAACATTCTGATAAAAATGAACCTGGGACTGTGCATTCTGACAAGGCTGAACAAGATAGTAATTTTAATGAGTCTAACAATCTTAATGACTCTGATAATTTTGACAAATCGGGTAATACTGATGAGACCGGCAAGCTGGATCAAAAACTTCAAAACCAAACTATTTCCAGCAGCAATAACTCCTCCCGGGCAATAATGGAGATTCTTGTCAAAACTGTCAGCTCTTTAACAGGCTTTCCTGAAGAGATGCTGGAGCCTGAAATGGATCTTGAATCAGACCTTGGCATTGATTCCATTAAAAGGGTGGAAATTGTAGCTGAGCTTGAAAAACAGATGCCGGATTCTCAAAGCCTTACTCCTGAAATCATGGGGAGTTTAAAAACACTTGAGGATATATGCATGGCCCTTGAAACTGAACATTCTGATAAAAATGAACCTGGAACTGAGCATTCTGGTAAGGCTGAACAAAAGGCTGAACAAGATAGTAATTTTAATGAACCTGACAATCTTAATGACGCTGGTCATTTTGACAAATCGAGTAATACTGATGGGACCGGCAAACCGGATGAAAAGCTTAAACCCCTTGAAAATTATGAAGAGAAAGAGTCTGTTCAGCAAAATGTAGATAAAAACCCTGGAGCAAAAGAAAAAAACAATAAAATATTACGCCAGACAATTACACTAAAAAGGCAGCCCATTGACCTGGTAAGATTTCATAATGGTTCAAAACTCACCATATCTGACGAGAAAAAAATTTATATAACCAGGGATAGTGCAGGTATTGCAGAAAGCTTTAAAAATGAATTTGAAAAAAACGGTATAAAAGCTCAACTGATTGATATAAACAACAGAGAAAATATTAACCCTGAAGATGCAGCAGGTCTTGTAATTGTATCAGACAGCCTTTCCGATCATGGAAAAAACAAAGATTTAAAATCACAAAAAAATTCTGGTTTAAACGAAAATGAAGAGTTCTTAAAATCAGCATTTTCCCTGGCAAAAAAATTCAGCCCCTTTCTCATCAAAGCAGCATCCAGGCAAGGTGCTTTTTTTACAACTGTATCATTTCTTGGGGGAGACTTTGGATTTGAACAGCAGATAACATCTGATCCTGTACAGGGAGGACTTGCCGGGCTTTCCAAAACAGCAGCAAAGGAGTGGGAGGGTGTGCTGTGCAAAAGTATTGACATGGCTGACTCATTAAAGAAATGCATTAAAAATGCAGAAGCTGCAGTATCCCTTTTTATGACACATGGCTCTGTTGAAATGGGAATTAATGATGATTTATGCATTTTTCCTGAGCTGAGGGCAGGTTCAGATTCTGGTGAACCTGAACCTGATGCCGGGGCAGAGCTTACCAATGGAGATGTGATTGTTATCACAGGCGGTGCAAAAGGTGTAACTGCAGAATGCGCTTTTGAGATTGCAAAAAAATATTCCCCACAAATAATCCTTTTGGGAAGATCAAAAAAACCTTACAAAGAGCCTGAATGGGTAAAAAATCTTACAGGCCAGGCTGAAATTAAAAAGGAACTTCTTAAAAATAATTTTCAGGATAAAAAAGTAACCCCTGGAGAAATTCAAAAGGCTTATAAGGAGATTGTCTCCAACCGTGAAATAAATAAAAACCTTGAGCGTATAAAAACGGCAGGCTCCAGGGTAAAATATTTTTCAACGGATATTCGGGACGAAAAAAATGTAAACAAAATCCTTAACAATGTCAGAAACGAGTTTGGCAGCATAACCTGTGTGATTCACGGTGCTGGAATTCTTGAAGACAGGCTGATTTGTGACAAAACTGAAGAGCAGTTTGCAAAGGTTTTTGACACAAAAGTAAAAGGATTCAACACCCTGCTTAAGGCAACAAAAAATGACAACCTTAAATATTTTATCCTTTTCTCATCTGTGGCAGCCAGAACAGGCAACAAAGGACAGGTTGACTATGCCATGGCCAATGAAGTTTTAAACAAGACTGCCCAGAAAAAAGCCCGGGAGAATAAAAACTGCAGATTTATCTCTGTTAACTGGGGTCCCTGGGAAGGCGGCATGGTTAACAGCTCTTTACAAAGGGAATTTTTAAAAAGAGGTATTGATCTTATCCCTTTAAAACAGGGTGCAAAAAGCCTGGTTGCTGAAATGGAACGTAATGACCGCAAGGATGTTGAAGTGGTAATTGGAGCACATATCATCCAGGAAAAAAGTTTAAAACCCCATATACACGAGGGAACTTACAGCTCAGAACAACCATCCCTGCACGGCATCAGATCAGCAGCAAAAGAGCCATCCCTGCACAGCATCAGGTCAGCAGCAGAAGAGCCTTCCCTGCACAGCATCAAATCAGCAGCAGAAGAGCCTTCCCTGAAACCATCCCTTGCCACAGCCTTTAAACAGAGTGTGGGAATTGATTCATACCCGATTCTCAACTCCCATAAAATTGATAATGAGCCTGTGGTTCCGTTTGCACTGATTGTGGAGTGGTTTGCCCATGCAGCAGAATACTTAAATCCTGGTCTCTATTTTGCCGGCCTTGATCAAATCAGGCTCTTTAAAGGCATCAAACCAGGGTTAAGCAACATTGATATTGATATCAAAACAGGTAAATGCAGACCTGAAAATTCAAGATTTAAAACAGATATTGAAGCTGTCTCAACCGGGAAAAATAAGAAAAATTTTCTTCACTCCAGTGCAGTTGCAATTCTTACAGAAAAACTTCCCAAGGCTCCTGTTCATGATATTTCTGACCATATGAATCTAAAGCCCTGTTCCATGTCCATCAAAGATGCATACAGTTCTGTTTTATTCCATGGAAAAAATCTTCAGGGAATAAAATCAATTACAGGCTGTTCATCCCGAGGGATTGAAGTTATTGCATCCAGAGGCCCAGAGCCTTTTAACTGGATTACCACACCTTTTAAAAAAAGATGGACTGCTGATCCTCTGCTCCTTGATTCAGCATTCCAGGCAGCCATATTATGGGCCTATGAAACCACTGGCAAAGTATGTCTGCCATCTTATATGGCAAATTTCAGAATTTACTCCTCATTTACCAAATGTAAAGGAGATGTGAAAATAATCCTCACCATAAACGAAAAAACTGAATATGGGTTAAAGGGTTATTTTACATTTCTTGACCAGGATGGAATCGTAATTGCCGGTATAACAGGTTTTGAGGCTGTAACAGATCCATCCCTGCTGACAAAATTCAAACCTGAAAGGATTGAATATAACCGGCATGGCCGGAGCGTGGTAAGTGCATCGGCCACAACAAACGTAGAAAGTTCAGCAACTGCAGAAGTTTGCATGGACTTTCATATAAAAGGGAATGAATCTGGAAACACTGACTTTAAAAGCACTAACCCTGGCAACACTGGATCTGAAGCGACTGCATCTGGAGCAACTGCATCTGGAGAGACTGCGTCTGGAGAGACTGCATCTGGAGAAACTGAATATGGAGAAACTGAATATGGAGAGACTGCATTTGGAGAAACTGAATATGGAGAGATTGAATATGGAGAGACTGAATATGGAGAGACTGAACCTGAAAACCATAACAGAGCAAAAAAAGAACTCTTTACAAGAGAGCAGATCCTCTCCTTTGCTCTAGGCAAGCCTTCAAAGGCATTTGGAGAAAAATACAAAATCTTTGACAATGAGCGAAAAATAGCCCGTCTTCCCCGTCCTCCATATTTTTTCATGGACAGAATTATAAAAACCGAACCTGTTCAGTGGGAGATGAAGGCTGGAGGATGGATAGAGGCTGAATTTGATATTCCAGAGAATGGCTGGTATTTCAGAGCAGACAGGTCAGACTATATTCCATTCAGTATTCTTTTGGAAATTGCCCTGCAGCCCTGTGGATGGCTTGCAGCCTATGCAGGATCAGCATTGAAAAGTGATAAAAGACTTTTTTTCAGAAATCTTGGTGGAAACGCAAAAATCATAAAGCATATTCACAAAGATATGGGAACCATTACCATGCGCTCCTGCATGAGAAATGTTTCAGAGGCAGGCGGTCTTATTATCCAGGATTTTGAGATGGAGATACTCAAAGACGGCGACTATCTCTACAAAGGCAACACCAATTTTGGTTTTTTTACAAAAGAGGCCCTTGCAAATCAAACTGGAATTAAAAACAGCACACTTGATTACGTCCCTTTAAAAGAAGAGCTCAATGCTGCACAATCATTTAAGTTAAAAGACGAGGCCCCGCTTGAGCCGCAAGATCCAGACAGAGACAAAAACAGTGGAATGCCTTCAAAGGCCTTACGCATGATTGACACAATTGATCTCTTTATCCCTACTGGAGGAAAATACAAAAAAGGTTATATAAAGGCAAGTAAAATAGTTGATCCCAATGAGTGGTTTTTCAATGCCCATTTTTATCAGGATCCTGTCTGCCCGGGCTCCCTTGGGATAGAATCCTTTCTCCAGCTGATAAGATTTTTTGCTTTAAAAACCCTTAAATATTTTCCTGATAAGTTTCAGCTTCAAATGGGGAACAATACCCATAAATGGAGTTACAGAGGACAGATAATACCAACAAACTCCAAGGTTGAGGTCCAGGCCCACATCAAAGATATTACCCAGGGGGACTCTCCTGTAATTACAGCAGATGGGATACTCTCCGTGGACGGTCTTACCATATACCAGATGGAAGATTTCTCCATGAACCTTGTCCATGTTCCTGACAAAGCTGATGGTGAAACCAGGATTACAAACCAGGCTGGCTCTCTTTCAAACTTGAGTTATCAATTATAAAATAAACCAAAACCAAGGGGTCAAGCCTGCTCTTGACTCTTTTTGTATTTTAATTTACTGTACAACTATGTATAGACCAATAAGAATAGAATATCCGACGGTAGTCCTGTAGTCCTGAACAAGTAATGATAAATTGTATTCAATTATTTTAAAATCAACGATCTGAATCTCGTTCAGCATTTTCAGTGAACATCATTATTGGCAGGGTAGAGGAACGAATTCAAAAAAAAACTGGGTTAAAAAAACTATTCATGCTCTGACAGCAATTATTAATCAATAAGAGTCAAGAGTAGACTTGACCCCTTTATTCCTTTATTTTTTGACCCCTTTATTTTTATTCTTAAAGATATGAAAATAATCGTTGAACCTTTAGGGAATCAATGATAATTGCTTATAGATCTGATTGTTGAAATATGAAAAATTGAAAAGGGTCAGATATTAAGGTAATCAACAGTTCCGTACTTCTTTCATTTTGGCATAATAT
>JAYEHB010000432.1:0-5388 GCA_034659375.1 Thermodesulfobacteriota bacterium | reverse complement strand
TTCCGCGTCCGCTGGATTTCTTTGTTAGCCGGTTTTTATTGCATTTTATTCACAACCCATGTTTGGAACTGATCACAATTGCCAAGCAACTCCATTACAAGCAACTGCTCCAAGACGAGGCGAAAATTTTTTCTTTCTATTTGCTTATGATCCATTGTTTTGTCATCACGGAAGCATTCCTTTAGATTAAGCACCCAATAGCCTATCCTGCCGTTCCTCAAAAAATCTTCTCGCCAGTATTTGTTTCCGCTTTTTTGTGTTCCGGATTTGTATTGGTTGAGTCGTGCCCTAATATCATCGGTTTCGCCTATGAGAATTCCCGTTTTTCCTTTATTTGCCCCTTCAGTCATTGTGCCTTCCCATTTGTATATGGCAGCTCCCCAGTGGCTGCATTTTCCTCGTTCGAGTCTTATCCCGTTATTTTTGTATTCATGAAAAATCAAATGGCGACCATTTACTTTAAACGGTGTCCATTCGTATTTTATCTGAAATATAAGTGTCTTCATTTTTATTGCCTAACGCTAAAGCTCAACGGCACTGCTTTTTGCGTCCGCTGAAGTGCCATGTTATACATTTGATTTCTATGGTATATTAATACAATAAGGATTACCGCGAACCCCTGCACCAATTATACTCTGGATAATTCCTATCTCCTTGAGCACAAGAAACAGAAAAGTGCAGTTACAATCATGGCCAGGAGTTATTGCTTTTGAATCAAACACACTCGGGCTATATTTTTTTAAGTCGCTGCATGAGACCTGCTTTCTTTTATAGTTCGAGTATGCATTAAATAAATCCAGTAAAGCCGCTGTAATGGACGAGTTCCCACGTTCGTAGCAAATATTATTTGATGTAATAGATTTGATAGTTGATGTCCCACCCCCCGGATTATATAATACAGTTCCTACTGGACACTTAGTAGATACTGAAGATATAAATTGAGTAAAATTCATAACCTACTCCTTTTGTTGTATAACAGTTTTAATAAGGGAGTTACAAGCAATAATAATACCCGCTATCGTTAAGAGTGCTGAAGATTACCTGAATATCGAACCTGCATACGGGTACTTTATATTCTTGTAAGTCCCTAAGTGGAAATTTTCCATGCTATTGACTGTAATAGATACTGTTATTTTCCACTTATGATATTTTTAGTTTCATTTTTCCACTTATTTTGATATCATCACCTTTAATATGAAAAGTTAACCTAAATTTCATCCAAATCCAGGCATCCTTCATAAGTACTTTACACTTTCTGAAGCCATTCCCTATTTAATTAGGAGTTTCCCCCAAAAAGTGTAAAATACTTTTTTGCTGATATGTAAGGATGCCAAAATAACTTTACATTTTGCGTGTGACTTTCAAGGTTAGGTTAAAAGCGGCAACGGACAATGAATCTTATTATTTAACCAGACGAACTGCTATAAAACTTATGTTTCTGCGTCTGAAAAGAAACTGAGCAGTTTCACCTTTTTTTATCTGTGACAAAAAACTTCTGTATTGCTCAATGTTGTCAACACGTCTATGATTCAGCTCTTTTAAAAGATCTCCTTTTCTGATTCCTGAGCCTGCTGCCTTGCTGTCAGGCATTATACCAGTAACCACAAGACCTTTTACATTCCCTGCATACCCATACTTTTCCGCATTTGACGAGTCATTTTCCTCAAATTTAAGGCCAAAATAATCAAACCCTGTTTCTGAATATCCTGCTCCAGGCTCTGACTCACTCCTTTTTGCAAGTTTTACAGACAATTTCTTTTTATGCCCGTTTCTGATCAGAGTTACCATCACCTTTTTACCAACACCAAAACCTGCTATTGATGAAGTAAGATCCCTGGATGATTTAATTTTTTTACCGTCAACCTCGGTTATAATATCACCAGGTTCAATCCCGGCTCTGTCAGCAGGATCACCTTTATAAACCTTTGCCACAAGCACTGCATCTTTTTGTTTGATATTATAGTACTGAGCAAGCTCAGGAGTAATATAGTACTGAGCAAGCTCAGGAGTAATATCCTGGATGGCAACTCCCATCCAGCCCTTGGTCACTTCACCTGAATCCCTGAGCTGATTGATTATTCCCTTTGCAAGAGTGGATGGAATTGCAAAACATATTCCCTGTCCGCTGGCTATTATTGCAGTATTTATCCCAACAACCTCACCTTTTAAATTTAAAAGAGGACCACCGCTGTTGCCGGGATTTATGGATGCATCTGTCTGGATAAAATCATCATAGGGCCCTGACCCCAGGATTCTGCCCTTTGCACTTACTATTCCTGCCGTTACAGTCTGCTCCAGTCCAAAGGGACTTCCAATGGCAACAACCCAGGTTCCAACTTCAAGATCATCAAAACTTCCAAGTTTCAATGGAACAAGATTCTCAGCATCAATTTTTATCAAAGCAAGATCAGTCTTTGGATCTGAACCTACAATCCTGGCATCATACTCCTGTTCATCTGAAAGTTTTACCTTTATCTGGTCAGCATCCAGTATTAGTCTTTTTACTACCCATAAGTACGTCTCACAGCTTCTTTGGGGTATCCAATTTCTGGGAATGTATCTTGGACGAAATGCCTGGTGTGAAAAATGATATTGCTGCACTTGAGGTGATGAGAAAATGCAGAAGAAATTTCCCAAATACAGGGAAAATAGAAAAGAAATCACCAATCTTCGGTGTTAAAACTGCCGGAGAATGTGTATTGAAATACGGCAAGGATATTTCAAGTCCCAGAGGTGCGAAACTTATTCGTGCTGCTTGTTATAGATTATATCATAGGCAGTAACAGCAAGGGCGTTCACACAGGATTTGAATTTATCTTGAACTTGGATAAATCAGCCCAAGAACTTTACTCTTGACATATTTTATTTCCAAATGATATTTAAAGTAATAAGGAGATAAAAAAAATGGCAGAACTTTTAAGAACAGATAAAGATATATCCTTCGCAGTTAATATTTTAACTAAAAAAGAGGATGGTATGTTTACAGCCCATTGTCTTGAACTTGATATTGTGGCCGTAAGCGATACTTTAGAGAATGTTCAAAAAGAGATAGTTTCCCTTATCTGCGCACAGATAGACTATGCCTTTTCCAATGACAATCTTGAAAACCTTTACCACCCTGCACCGCCTGAAGCATGGCATGAATTATATAAATGTAAAGAACAGATTGAAAGAAAATACGCTATCAGGTCTGATAAAACTTTTGAAAAAGTGCCCCCTTGGTTGATAACAAAAACCTGCAATTCAAACAAAAACATTCACTATGCCTAAAAGGCCGCTGCCTTTAAATAAATTTCTTAAAAAGCTAAAGAAATTTGGCGTAAAGCCCATGGCAAGAAACAGGGGTAAAGGTTCAGAGATAATTTTACTAAAACCAGAAACTCCAGGTTCTAAAAAAGGCACCCAATTCCCGCTAAAGAATCACGGTAAAAAAACAGAAATATATATTCCTGTTATCAATGCAGTTTTACGCAGATTTAGGATTGAACCTGAAAAATTTTGGGATTGAAATAACATAATTCTTGTAAAAAATTAAGAATAAAAAATATTTAAGCAAAAAAATAAAGGGGTGTTTTCAGGGGTATCACAAAAATATAAATATTTTATTTTAAATTATTTCAAATAGTTATATGCTAAATTCGATCCACCTCAGCTCCACCAGAATCAATAACTTCAATAATGGAATCAGCTAAAAAACTTGTGAGGCTATAAACATGGGAGCTACTAAAGAACTTGTGGCTGATATCATGCCGTCCCATGATCTTTTTCTGACATGGGAACATTCAGGAGAACGGCTGGGAAAAAAGCAGCAGGTGTTGAATCAGGAGATCCATAACAGATACGCCCAAAATGATAAAAAGTGGCTTCTCTTTCTTGGTTGTTCTGATAATAAAATTCCACTATCCCCTTCTCTTAATTTCTGGAGAGCCCTGGCACAAAATTTCCTGGAAAAACTTAAAAAATATCCAGATATTGAAGAAATCCGCCATAAAGCAAGAATAGTTTTTCCTGCAGAAGAAATTGAGGATTTCATTGATGCAGCCCCGCTTATGACCGGCAGGGAATATCTTGATGTGGATCTTTTGACTTCAGTGTGTAAAGATCTAAATAAACTTTTTTCCCGGGAAGTCAACGACCTCCGGCAAAGCCGGAGGCTTGTATTGTGAACCGCTCAAAGCGGTTATAAAACCACGACATAAGATATGCAAGCCTGTCCTGCTGACTGTCATATCTTTCTGATGCAATGTTAAATGCTTCTCTGAGTAATTTTGTCATTTTTGCCTCCGTATCACCCCACCTGACGCTATAAGGATTGACTCATTTGTCAGAAAATATAACGCCAAGTTCACTGGTTGCAGGGGTTTCCACAGGTTTTGTTCGTGTAAAAAACAGGTTGTTAAACCATAACTTTTCAAAGCGGCTGAGGCCCCTGCAATCCAGTGAAACGTTTTGTTATTTGCAATTTTGTTTAAGAGTTAAGCTGGTATTGGCAGTGGTTCTATTCCTGCAAGATCAATATTTTGTTCTGCTTGCCACAAGTCATAGCTATCCTGCATACGAAGCCAACTTTCGGGGCTACGTCCTAAGCATCGGGATAAGCGTAAAGCCATTTCAGGACTAATTGAACTCTGTCCTTTGATCAGCCTTAAAAAAGTTGATGGTGAAACTTTGATCCGTAGTGCAACACTTCTAGGTGACACACCCAATGGTTCCAGATAAACTTCTTTAATAAATTCCCCAGGATGGGGAGGGTCATACATAGCCATTAGTGATAATCCTCATAGTTTACAACATAGGCATTACCGTCTTTAAATTCAAAAACAATACGCCAATTTTTGTTAACATCAATTGCCCATAATCCTTGATGATCACCTTTTAAATCGTGGAGCCGCCAGCCTGGAGTGTTCATATCTTCTATGCATGTTGCTGTATCAAGTGCAATGAGTCGTAATTTTAACTTTTTCCTGTGCCTTGGTTGAATACCAGCTATATTACCAGTTTTAAAAAAGTTACGCAGCCCTTTGTGTTTAAATGATTTAATCATGAATTCATCATACACCATTGTGCGCAATACGCAATATTTATTTTTGGTATTTTTTACGGCAAATAACAGTTTTAATAAGTGGAAATTTTCCATGCTATTGACTGTAATAGATACTGTTATTTTCCACATATCACGATACTAAAGCTCAAACAAAGAAAACTTTTCCACTTATGATATTTTTAGTTTCATTGTTTCCACTTATTTTGATATCATCACCTTTAATATGAAAAGTTAACCTAAATTTCATCCAAATCCAGGCATCCTTCATAAGTACTTTACACTTTCTGAAGCCATTCCCTATTTAATTAGGAGTTTCCCCCAAAAAGTGTAAAATACTTTTTTGC